>NZ_JBQKGW010000014.1:0-79779 GCF_052118625.1 Porcincola sp. LCP21S3_C12
TGACTGATCTCTTTGCAAGCCGGGATGCAACCTCCCGGCAGGTATTTGATTAGTAACCATTATGGCCTCAGGCCAGAACGAGAGGGGTTGCATCTCGTTTTACAGTTGAGGATACAGAGAGAAACCACGATGCCAGGGTTCTCTTTGCAGACCCTGTGATCAGCAGGGAGCAGAACAGCCGCCGGGAAATATCCGGCGGAAGGCGTTCTCATCATCGGTTCGTTTCCCTTTCCGGAATGAGACAGTGAGAATGAAAGAGAGTGTGTTAATGATGATGAAAATGAAACCAGTTATGCAGAAGGGGAGAAAATTCCTGCCATCATCTCCGGCATACCTTTGCGACCCGGCTCTGCGAGGTGGAGAGCAATCTCAAGGTAATCCAGTCCATCATGGGGCACAAGAACATCGAGACCACGATGGACAAAAATGCGGAATCTGCAAAAATGTCACGTGAAGCGTTGACGATCAGCGTGATGCGGGCCACAATGTAAATGGACAAAAATGCGGAATCCGCATTTTTGTATCATTATTAGACGGGGATGATGAAAATGGAAATTCGTAGGGATACTTATTTGAATAAGCTGATTTCCAAGCGTCATAATGGGTTGATCAAGGTCATTACCGGCGTTCGCAGATGCGGAAAATCGTATCTGCTTTTTGAGTTGTTCAGAGAGTATCTCAGGAAGAGCCAGGTTCCGGACGATCATATTATAGAGATGGCTTTTGATGCCTATGAGAATAAAAAGTATCGGGATCCGGAAATATTCTTTCCTTATCTGGCCGAACGGATTAACGACCAGGATCAATACTATGTACTGTTGGACGAGGTGCAGCTACTCGGAGATTTTGAGTCCATTCTGAACAGTCTGGTGCGAAGGAAAAACGTTGATGTCTATGTGACAGGCAGCAACGCAAAATTTCTTTCCAAAGATATTATTACAGAGTTTCGCGGGCGTGGTGATGAAGTGCATATGTATCCGCTGACATTTGCGGAGTTCATGTCTGTGTATGAGGGTGAGAAAGCGGATGGTTGGCGCGATTATGTGCTTTATGGAGGAATCCCGCTGGTACTCACATTTACCACGCCGGATCAGAAGGGCGATTTCCTGAAATCCTTGTTCGAGGAAACGTATATCTCCGATATTATCGGAAGAAATAAGGTCAGAAACAAGGCGGAGCTGGAAGAACTTTTGAATATTCTGTCCTCTTCCATTAGCTCTCTGACGAATCCGACTAAGCTGTCTGCAACTTTTAAGAGCGTAAAACATACGACTATCAGTAAGGTGACGATCAAACGCTATATCGATTATCTTGAAGACGCTTTCCTAATTGACAGTGCAATTCGGTACGATATAAAAGGAAAGAAATATATCGATACACCATCCAAGTATTATTTCACGGATCTGGGTCTTCGAAATGCCAGATTAAATTTCCGACAGGTCGAAGAAACGCACGCGATGGAAAATATCATTTTCAATGAACTGAAAGTCAGAGGGTATAACGTCGATGTAGGCGTCGTTGTGATGAATGAAACAGATCAGACAGGTAAAAAAATAAGAAAACAACTAGAGATTGATTTTGTTTGCAATAAAGGTTCCAAACGTTACTATATCCAGTCGGCATTTGCCATGCAGGATGAAAAGAAAATGCAGCAGGAAGAAAGACCACTGATCAACACTGGCGACGGGTTCAAGAAAATCATCATCACAAAAGATGCCATAGCACCGCTTTACAATGAAGAGGGTGTGTTAGTGATGAGTGTTTTTGACTTCCTGTTAAATCCTGACAGCATGGATTTATAATCAGGCGACACCAAGCGAGAGTAATAATCCTGGATTGGTCTGTAGAAACCTTCATGTCAGGAATTCTGACACGAAAGTATTCGGCATTTCCCGCCCGGCCTCTTATAATCAGAAATGAAGGAGAGCAAATCGTCGCAAGGCACAATACGGAACAGAAATGTGTCTTTCGCAGAACGCCGCGCCTGCAGCAGAGGACAAGGCTGATAAAGTTGACAATGTTGACAATGCTTCGGAAGAGATGTCTGAAGCGGCTTCCGATACAGATGAAAAGGCTGCGTCTGCTTTATGCGGGGGAAAATAGGCAATGAGTGAAGAATATGTTTCACTGTTTCACCGTTTCAGGTAACGGAGGAGATTACCACTCTGACAATTGAAATTGGTACGTATGTGGGCTCTATTACGGCGTTTGAGCCACTGCATCCAAGCCTGGTGCTGAGACGCAGAGCGAAAGACAGCAATCCGAAAGCAATGATGTCGGAAGAAATGTCGGTACAAATGAAGATAATCTTCTACTCCTGTTGAAATAGAATGGTAGATTGACAGCTGAAACTCTTGCCGGAACGATAGGTATTACACAGCGGCAGGTAGAACTCATGATTGCGAAGCTGAAAAAGAAAGGGATCCTGATCCGCCATGGAGTTAGTAAGAATGGTTTCTGGGACGTCATATGGAAGGAGACGTGAAAGATGGATAAAGATAGTTTCTCTTACGTTGTATATATAATCCACGCCTGTGCGGATCGCTGGAACACAACGCCATCAAAGGTATATGAAGCAATGAAGAAAAGCGGATGTCTGGATGAGTACCTCGTTCCTTATTATGATTTGCTTCATACGCAGAGTACAGATTACGTTGTGCATGATATTGCCGAGTATTTGAAGGACAGAGAGGTAACCGTATGATTGTTTATCATGGTTCTAATATGATCGTTGATCATCCGGATGTCGGTCATTCATTCCGCGACCTTGATTTTGGACGAGGATTCTATGTGACGACAGTCAGGGAACAGGCAGAACGCTGGGCCATACGCAAAGCTCTTTTTGCTAAGAATTCAAAGCCGGTTTTGAATGAATATGAACTGCTGTCTGCCATGGATGGCCTGGGTGTCAGAAACTTCGGAGATGATCTCGATTCATGGATTGACTTTGTTTGTAAGTGCAGTGATGGAGATCTGGGATATCAGCAGTATGACATTATCATAGGGAATGTGGCAAACGATAAAGTGTTCCGTGTTGTGGATTTGTATCATTCAGGTGTCTGGGATAAGGACCGTGCTCTAAAGGAAATTCGTGTTTATCCAGGATATGATCAGATCGCTTTTATTACACAAAAGGCAATTGATCAGACTCTGGTGTTTACAAAAGCCTTGGAGGTTTCATTATGAATGGGGATACGCTCGAAAAAATTTATCAGGAAGGTTTAGAAGAGCGCCTGATCTCGTATCTTGCAGAAAAAAATTGCATTTCATTGGAAAAAGCTATGGATATCTATTATCACAGCAATATAGCAAAGCAAATTTATGCCGGGGCATATGGCGTGCAATATCTGGATTATAAAGTGCTGGCACAGATGCTGATGGATACGGAACCTGAGCTTTTTAAGGATGTTTGTGCTGTCACAAAATTGAGGATGCACTGACATATCAAGATCGCCGAAACTGGAGATCGATTTGTGAAGATCCGTGGCTGCTATAAAGAAATCATTCAGTGCCAGGACGAAGGGTAGAGCAACCCGTGCTGTGAAAAAGGCGCTGATCCCGGGTGTGCGCGGTAAGCTGATTTTACAGCTGCGGGGGTGCGGACGAAACATAAAAAACTGCTTACCATACCATCTAAAAAAGTGGTTGACATTCACAGACCTGGATAGCATTTACAATTTAAGTGTTGGCAATAAAATATATTATCAGTATCATCCACCATTACCAAAGGGGAATATCCTGACCGGTTTCCGGCCAAAGAGCTTAAGAACCACACACCGGCAAAAGAGATGGCGAAGCTACTGTGAAAAAAATCTGGGAGTTGAACGCACCGATCTACCAGTGTGCCAGGCAAAAGTTATTCCGAATTAAAAACTAAGATAAAATTTTTTTTAAAACTGTGAGGAGATTGAATCAATGGAAAAAGAGGCGAACTGGCCAGGACCCGAGGGACTGATCCCGGCGCTGGAAAAGAACGCGGCGAACGCGAGCCTGCATACAAGACGGTTTTTGGATGAAATCCTTATTGAAGAGCGTATCATCGGGACCCGTGTGGCGGATCTCACGATGAAGCTGTGGGGAAGCGAGTTCACCTCGCCGATCATGATGCCGGCGTTTTCGCATCTGAACAAGGCGGGACTTGATCATCGCCCGATGGAAGAATACGCGCAGGCTGCAAAAAATCTGGGAATCGTCAACTGGGTCGGCATGGAATCCGATGCGGATTACGCAAAAATTGCCGAAGTCGGCTCAAAGACGATCCGCATCATCAAGCCGTTCGCCGATCATGAAAAGATCAAAGAGCAGATGACCTTCGCTGTAAAACGCCAGGCTCTTGCGGTCGGCATCGATATCGACCACAGCATCGGGAAAGACGGGAATGTGGATGTGGTCGACGGCGAAAAACTCGGTACCCTGACTGCGCAGGAGATCAAAGAATTTGCGGATTTTGCGCACAAATCAGGCGTTCCGTTTGTGGCAAAGGGAGTCCTCAGCACAAGAGATGCTGCCCTCTGTGAGAAAGCAGGCGCTGACGCCATCGTGGTCAGCCATCATCACGGGAGAATGCCTTTTGCAGTACCGCCGGCGATGATCCTTCCGGATATCCGGAAAGTCTCAGGAAAAATGAAGGTATTTGCCGACTGTTCGGTCGATGATGGAAGAGATGCCTACAAACTCCTGGCGCTGGGAGCCGATGCGGTGTCCACCGGGCGTGCAATACTGCCGGGACTTCTGAAAGAGGGGACACCGGCTGTCGAGAGAAAAATACAGCAGATGAATGACCAGCTGAAAGAATTGATGGGATATACAGGAGTGGCGACACTGGATTTGTTTGATGCGACGGTGCTCTGGTATCATGGACGCCCATTAAAATAATATGAGAGCACGGCCGGGAGAAGACCGGCCGCATTCAGGTATTGTAAAAGCCGCTCAAAGCAGGATTCCCAGCATGATGCAGAACTGGGCGACGGAGTTGGTGATCTGTTCTTTCCAGTTTGCTTTTGCGTCGCGCCGGTCTTTCTTTTGGGCAAACCACACCATGAGACCCATGCCGGCGGCTCCGGTTAAAAATAAAAAGAGCGCCGGCATATTTGTCATGTGGCGGATTACGGCCGCAGTGGACCAGCGGCTGCGGTCAACGAACAGCGCCAGGATGATAAGCAGAAATCCGGCGGGCATCAGATAGCGCATCTGTTTGTTCAGAAAGCGTAGATCCCTGTGCTGCAGAGCGATGACGAATTTCCATCCGGCCTTGAGCGCGCCGGCGAGGATCACCAGCAGGACGCCTGCTTGAAACAGCCGGCTGTTGAATCGTGCCGCCAGGATGGCGGAGCTGACGCTGAAGAACAGGACGGGCAGGCAGTCGACAAGCGCCATGAAAAGGGTGAAACCTTCCGGTACCGGCCCGGGGACCGTTCTGCTTTGCTTTTCTTTGTCCATTATGCCACCAGCCATTTGTGATTCTTTACGGAGTAGAGAGGGATGAACGGGATCATGATCGGAGTCGTGGATTTGTATTTCTGATATTCCGGGTCGGCGCCGTAGTTCTTGTCCTGGCGGATTTCCAGCCGGCGGGCGCCGCCGAACATGACGTAGATGATGCCGGCGTAGCCGAGGAGGGCGCAGATCCATTCCGCCGCGCCGCGGCAGATGGTGATTCCGGAGACGAAGACACCGGTCCAGAAGATCATCTCACCGAAGTAGTTCGGGCAGCGCACAAGACGGAACAGTCCGGTGTCCACGAAGCGCCCCGGATTCTTCTTCTTGGCCCAGTTTTTCTGGAGATCAGCGGCTGCTTCCAGCGTCAGGCCGGCAGCGGAGATGAGAAGCCCGATGACGCAAAGCGCGTCCGTGCCGCTTCCGTTCATGAGTCGGAATGTCACAGGGGACGTCTGGAGTGCATAGAGAATAGAAGCGGAGATCCAGATCGCCAGCTTGGCGCCGAAAGAAACCCCATCGTTTTGTTTGACTTCCCCTTTCATGCGTCTGGTGTAAGCTGTCTTGCGGTCCCGGTAGACCAGATAGCCGGAAAGCCGGCAGCCGTAGAGGATGAAGAGTACGCATTGCAGGGCGGTGCCCACGGTGAGCGCGTGACGGAAAAGGGTGAGCTGCCCGGCACCGATAAGCGCCACCGCCGCACCGTATCCGATGGAAATGAACCAGACATATTTGCGGAAGCCGCAGGAACTGGCGATCAGCGCCAGCACCAGAAGAATCAGAAATGTTTTCATATGTTATCCTCGTTTCTTTTTGACAGATTCTGCCTGTTGGGAGCATAATCAATCATAGCGACATTTGTCGCTATTTTCAAGATAATTCCGGTGAAAAATTATTTTTGCAACAGTAAACAGGAGGTGCCGTTTTTTATGAGAAGAAAAGATCTGGACGAGGACCGGATCCGCGAGTGTCTGACCGGGGCTCTCCTGCAGCTCATGAAAGAGAAAGAGTTCGGAGCGGTATCTGTTGGTGAAATCGCAGAACGGGCGGGTGTGCACCGCGCTACCTTTTACAGGCACTTCCGTTCGAAGGAAGATGTCCTGCGCGCCTTCCTGTCGCAGATCTTCAAGGGGGCGGCAGGGAACAGGGAGATGCTGCAGAAGGACTTTTCATCTTTTATCATGCCGGTTTTTCAGGCGCTGTACGACAAAAGGGAACTGATTCTGCTGCTTCACCGCGCCGGCCTTTCCGGCCTGTTTATGGATGCACTGAAGGACTATTTCGATTTGAACGGGCAGCGCGAAGCGCCGGGGCGGGAGAAAACTGGCGCGGACGGCAGGGAGAAAACCTCCGGCGCCGGGCTTCTGGAAGAATACCGGACAGCTTACCGGATCGGGGGTATCTATTCCTGCCTGCTTCTCTGGTTCTCCCACGGGATGGCGGAGACGCCGGAAGAAATGACGCGCATCGCGGCTTCGATGTAAAGCGGCAAGCGTGAATAGTTAACCGATTGAAGGCAATATCTATGGATTATAAGGCAGCAACGCAAAATTTCTTTCTAAAGATATCATTACAGAGTTTCGCGGGCGTGGTGATGAAGTGCATATGTATCCGCTGACATTTGCGGAGTTCATGGCTGTGTATGAGGGTGAGAAAGGGGATCATGGTAAACGGGTGGAAAACACCCAAAGCATTCAGTGATGCCGTTACATCAGATAATATCACGCTGGATTCTCTTGCTGCTTTGCATAAGAAAAGAGACACTCTATTCTTGCGATAATAAACATTGACAGGCAGGACGGCACGTGATAATGTATCTGCAACAGATACAAATACATCAACAGAAGAGGGGAACGACATGAATACTGAGATGATTAGAAACAGAAAGAGCGTACGGACATATAAAGAACAGCCAGTTCCGGAACAGACAATGAACCAGGTGAGGGATTATCTTGAGCATGACACCGGACTGTTTGAAGTGCCGCTTACCTTTTCCATTCTGAATGCGCGGGAAGCGGGGGTCAGCAGTCCTGTGATTCTTGGCGCGGATACTTATGTTGCCGGGAAATATAAGAAACAGAAGAATGCAGAACTTTCGTTTGGATATGCTTTTGAGAAGTTTATCCTTTATGCGACTTCACTCGGACTTGGAACAGTATGGCTGGCAGGAACGATTGACCGCAAAGCATTCGAAAAGGCTGTTCATTTAAAGGAGGATGAGGTGATGCCGGCCGTCACCCCGTTAGGATATGCAGCTGAAAAACGATCCATCCGTGAGAGTATGATGCGGAAGGGAATGAAATCGGACAGCCGCGTTCCGTTTGAAGAATTATTTTTCCACGGCAATTTTCAAAATCCATTGAAGGAGAGCGATGCAGGTATATGGCAGCTGCCACTCGAAATGGTGCGCCTCGCTCCTTCTGCTACGAACAAGCAGCCCTGGAGGGCCGTTGTGGATAAGGACCGGGTTCATTTTTATGAAAAAAAGACGAAGGGATATGCCAGAGAAGCTACCGGAGATATTCAGAAGGTGGATCTGGGCATCGCACTGTGTCATTTTGAAATCGCGGCAGATGAACGTAGGATAAAGGGACAATTCATTCAGGAAGATCCGGGCATTCAGACCCCGGAAGACACGGAGTATATCGCGACATATGTACTGGAGGCATGATGATGGATACAAAATTCTCGTCTTCCATACACACGTTGATCCTGATCTCTGAGTCTGAGACGCCCATGAATTCCGATCAGATTGCGGAAAGCGTCGGTACAAATGCAAGCTACATCCGGAAACTTACTACAAGATTAAGTAAGGCCGGAATCATCGAGGGACGCCGGGGCGTCAGCGGTTTCCGGCTTGTCAGAAAGCCGGATGATATTTCGCTCCTTGATATCTACAAGGCTGTCATGGAGACAGACACCCTCCACCTGTTTGATCTCCATCAGAATCCGAATGATGCCTGCATTGTCGGAAGCAATATCCGGCCGGTTCTCGGGGGGATGTTTCGGGATATGGAAGAAAGTGTGGAAAAAAGATTACAGGGCATGACGCTCGCAGACTGTATAGACAGCATGCAGGAATATATAAGAAACAATAAAAAGGAGAACATTCAATGAAGGCAGCAGTTTTGACACATTATGACAAAAAGGGAACAGATCTGGAAATTCAGGATCTTCCTGTACCTGTTCCGGAGGATGATGAAGTTCTTGTGCGTATTATGGCAGCAGCCGTTAATCCGCTGGATAATATGATCATCCGAGGGGAAGTGAAATTGATCGTTCCCTATAAGGTGCCGTTTGTTATGGGAAATGAATTCTCCGGAGTGGTTGAAAAGGCCGGAAGGAGAGCTGCACGCTTCAAAGCCGGGGACCGGGTCTATGGCCGGATGCCGCTTCATAAAATCGGCGCATTTGCGGAATATGCTGCAGTAAAAGAATCTGCTCTGGCCCGTATTCCGGACTATCTGTCCTTTGAGGAGGCGGCGACGGTCCCGCTGACTGCCCTTACGGCAATGCAGGCTTTCGAGATCATGCAGGTAAAACAGGGAGAATCCGTATTCATTTCCGGAGGAACAGGAAGTCTGGGCGCGATGGCGATTCCGGTAGCCAAAAGTCTCGGACTGCACGTTTATACCAATGGAAGTGGGGAAAATGAAGAACGTGTAAAGAAACTCGGTGCCGAGAAATTCATCGACTACAAAAAAGAAAACTTCGCTGAGGTATTATCTGATGTTGACCATGTTCTTGATACGCTTGGCGACCGTGCGCTCCCTGACGAATTTAAAGTGCTGAAAAAAGGCGGCAGTCTGGTATCATTAAGAGGACTGCCGAATGGCAGATTTGCAATAAGAACCAGGATGCCGTTCTTTAAGAGAGTCCTTTTTCAGTTCGCCGGGAGAAAATATGACAAAATGGCGGCGGCAAAGAACCAGACCTATGATTTCATCTTTGTACATGAGGATGGACGCCAGCTGGAGAAAATAGCCAGCCTGTTTGACGAGGATCATCCGCTGGAAACTTCTATTGATGGCGTATTCAGTCTGGATCAGGTAAATGAAGCCCTTGACAAGGTAAAGCGCGGCGGATCCAAGGGGAAAACAATCTTGAAGGTTTAAGAGCGAAGGCAAAGCAGTTCTCCAGAGCAGCCGGGTTATTTCTGGAGAAGGTAAGGGTTATCTGTAAACAGGATCGGAAATGAAAAATAATTTCTTTATGATGAAATGCCATACACCGCGCATCCTGCTTGCGGCTCCTAAGAGCGGGAGCGGAAAGACGACTGTGACGGCGGCTCTTCTTTCCGCCTTGAAAAATCGGGGACTTTCCGTGCAGGCCTTCAAGGCGGGACCGGACTTCATTGATCCCATGTACCAGGAGCAGATTACAGGCAGACCATCCGTAAACCTGGATACATATCTTGCCGGAAGTGAGATGGCGGCCTCCCTCTTCGCCTGGCACTGCGGGGAGCAGCGGACAGATCTTGCCGTCGTGGAAGGCGTCATGGGACTCTTTGACGGCGCGGGAGGTGTGGAGGAAACCGGCTCCTCGTATGATCTGGCCAGAACGCTGGGCTGTCCGATTCTCCTTGTTATCGATGCAAGGGGGATGGGAAGATCCCTTCTTGCGCTTCTGTCGGGCTTCCTTGCCATGGATCATGCGCATCTCATCCGGGGAGTTCTCCTGAACCGGGTTCCCGGTTCATTCGCGAAGATCCTGGCACAGCTTGTGGAGACGAATCTCCACCTTCCGGTTGTCGGTTGCTTCCCGGAGGAGGAGAATCTGCGCCTGGAGAGCCGGCACCTTGGTCTTGTGCTTCCCGGGGAGAGCGGTTTTAAGGATTCTCTTTTCCGCGCAGCAGCCCTTTTGGAGGCAAATGCGGATCTGGGGAAGATCCTTGCGATCGCACAGCAGGCAGGTGTGATCGAAGGGACAGATTCACCGTTTCCAGAGACAGGCGGCGCCCCGTTCCGTGTGGCAGCGGCCAGGGATGAGGCGTTCTGTTTCACCTATCAGGATAACCTGAACCTTCTGCGCGCGATGGGGGCGGAGATTGTCCCGTTCTCGCCGCTGCATGACTGGATGCTCCCGGAAGATGTACAGGGCCTGTATCTGCCGGGAGGTTATCCCGAACTGCATGCCGGAGAACTCTCGGAGAACAGAAGGATGAGAGAGGATGTCCGGGAAAAGCTCGAGGGAGGACTTCCCTGTATCGCAGAGTGCGGCGGCTTTCTGTATCTTCTGGAATTCATGGAGGACATGGAGGGGAACTGCTTTCCCATGGCAGGATATCTCCCGGGTCAGGCAAAGTACATGGGACATCTCGTCAGGTTCGGATATCTGGAGCTTCGGGAGAAGACGCCGCGGTTCCTTCGAGCGGGTGAGGGCATCCGGGGACATGAATTTCATTACTATGATGCAACAGACTGCGGAAGGGACTGCACGGCAGAAAAACCAGTATCTCATCGCCGTTTTGATTGTGTCCACGAGACCGGGAATCAGTTCCTTGGTTTCCCGCATCTCTACTGGACATCCTGCCCCTCGTTTGCGGCGCACTTTTCAGATCTCTGCAGGATCTATGGGAAGAGGAAAGAGACATGAGAGAGAATTCGAGCTGTTTTTTTGCAAACCGGAGCTGTAAGTATTACCCCTGCCACGAGGGACTGGAAGAGCTCAACTGTCTGTTCTGTTACTGCCCGCTGTACTTTCTTGACTCCTGTCCCGGAACTCCATCTGAAATTATCAGGGATGGGAGAAAGATCAAAGACTGTTCCCGATGCACCTATCCCCATGAGGCAGAGCACTATGGGCAGATCTGCAGGCGCCTCAGAGACGCGATTGAGAGCACCGCTCCTTCTTTATGAGCAGCCTGAGACAGTAAGGGCGCTGTCCGCATCAAGGGACAGTCAACAGCAAGAGACGGTCCCTTGCGCCCCAGATGGCAGGGAGAGCGATACGATCACTTCCGAGGAGCCCCTGATTCAGGAAGCCCAGGCTGTGCAGGAGATAATAGATCACCAGATCGCCGATGATCAGAGCCTGCCTGTGACGGGCGGGTGCTTCTATTCAAGCGGAAGGATGCCGATTCCGAGCAGACCGCTCCCTGTGTTGACCGCAAGCGACGCGGCAATCTGGAGCTCATAAAGGACTTCACTGCCCGGGTATTCTTCTTTCAGCGTTCTGACAGCCTCCATGGCAGCCTCATGTCCGTCCCCTTCCGCGACGATGAACCAGCACTTCTTTCCGGATGCATACTTCCGCACTTCTTCCATCAGGCGGTTTTTTGCCTGGCGTCCGCCCCTGAGCTTGGCGACGGTGATGTACGTGCCTTCCTCATTGCAGGCAATGATCGGACGGATGCGAAGAAGCTGAGCGGCCATGTACTCGACTCTGCCGATCCGGCCACCATGCTTGAGATATTCAAGCGAATCCATGTAGAACATGACGGTGGAGCGTCGGATGATTTCGTCAAGCCGGCTGTCTACTTCCTCAAAGCTGCTGCCCTGCGAAAGCTGGTCCGCAGCCCAAATGGCGACCAGCGCACATGCGACAGAGATGTTGAGCGTATCCACAGGCCGGACATTCAGACCGAGCTGGTAGGATTCGGCCACCATACGAACCGTATTGTAGGTGCCGGACAGCTTATCGGATATACAGAAGACGAAGACATTCTCGAAGCCTTCTTCTTTCAGCTCTCTCATCAGCTCCACGACATCTCCGGGGGACGGCGTGGAGGTTGTCGGAATCTCTCCAGGGAATCTTCTGTAAACCATCATCGGGTCGATATCGACAGCATCCAGGTATTCCTTTTCAGGATAGCGAACCTTGAAGGGAAGAAGCCGGATGTCATATTTTTTGCGGAATTCCGGGGACACGTCGCAGCCGGAATCTACAACCACAGCGGTTTTCTGTTTATTCATCTCTCAGTATCCTTTGTCCATGCATCCGATGGACAACTGCTTTCTGCGGTTTGCCAGCGGATCATCTTTTTTGCTTCATTATACACAAAACGGGGGGATAGGAACAGCACAACATTGATCAGGTGTAAAGGACGGAGAGCCAGGGAGGGACAGAGAGACAGGGAGGCAGGGAGCCAGGGACTGTGATCATATCCTTGAGTATCCGGCTCCGCCTGTGGTATTCTTCGATATATAGAAGTGCCGTAAACTGGCTGCCGCAGGAGGATCAGATCAAGAGGCAGAAGAAAGGAGTTGTCTATGAAACAGGTCAAAGCGTTTATTTTATCCGGGTGTCCGTACTGCAAAAAGGCACGCCTCGCCTACAATGAGCTGTGCGAAAACAATACCGCATACCGCGAGGTCCCGGTTGACTGGATCTTGGAGGATCAGCAGCCTGATATTGCCGATCAGTATGATTACTACTACACGCCGACGATGTATGTGGATGAACAGAAAGTTTACGAGTCACACCCGGGACAGACCTACGAGGAAATCCGGGATGAGGTGGAGAAGGTGCTGAAGGCCGCCCAGGCGTGATCCCAGATGCGGAGCGGTCGGTCCGGTTCCGCGAAAGAGTGGCCGGCCCATCCTAGATCCAGATCCGTGAAAAGAGCGGCCGGTCCGGTTCCGCTAAAACTTTGGGCGCGGGTGTTATTTACGTGTGTCCGGCTGCTTCCGCGAGAGCGGAGAAGAGCAGCCGGGCATTTTTATCTTCACGGTACATGAACTCAGGGTGCCACTGTACAGCCCAGAGGAAATGTCTGACCGGGGCATAGAGTGCTTCCACAAGGCCGTCATCTGACCAGGCCATCGGAACAAGACCGCTGCCGATCTGCCTGACTGCCTGATGATGATAGCTGTTGACGGAGATCTCATCGAGCCTCAGCAGATGGTGCAGAGGGGAGTCGGATGCAATCCGGACAAGATGTTCGACGTGATTTTCATCATACGGCGGGGCCATGGTGTGGCGGATGAGAGGGACAGAGCTGCCGCAGGCCTGCTTCTGAAACTGGGAGGGTATATCCTGCCAGAGCGTCCCGCCCCGGGCAACATTGAAAAGCTGGATCCCCCGGCAGATGCCAAGCACAGGGATATCCTGCTGGTCGCACCATTTGAAAATCATCATCTCCAGGCGGTCCCGTCTGTCACAGAACGCTTCGTCTTCCGGTACCGGTTTTTCTCCATAAAGAGCCGGATTGACATCATGGCCGCCGGTAAAGAGATAGCCATCGATCATCCCGCGGATATGGGAAAAGCCTTCTTCGTCCAAATTGGGCGAGAGCATGAGCGGGATGGCCCCCGCTTCCTCAAGGCCCTCAAAATAGCCAGGAACCATCCAGAAGCTGTCTTTTTCATCATCATAAAGCGGCATCACGCCGATCACAGGTCTCTTCATCAGACGCTCCTCCCTTTCCATCGCCGGGAATACCCGGTAATTCAGGTTAAAATCATTTGATTGAACGTACACTTTGGACGGGGCAGTGTCTGATATATAAATAAGGGAGCAGACACATGCCCTGTCTGCGCCCTTGCAATAATTTGATTATAGCCGTTTTTGAAGGAAAGAGGAAGGAAAACATGGAGGCTTCCGGTTCACAAGCATCCCTCCATGTATTTTTTCAATTCACCTTGTACACGTTCATCTGGGCAATCTGGAAGCGATGCGGCTACTGAGACGGGGGCTGCGATTCCATCTTTCGAGAAGAGCGTCGGATCGTATTTCCATAATTCGACATGTAGAAGATCTTCTTCGGGTTCCCATTTTTCATCCACTTCATTCAGTATCAGGAGTTTGTATTGCCTTTTATCGATCGCAATTTCGGGAATAACAGGGCTGTTCAGCATTGTCCGCATAGAAAGTGCAGTTTCCCCTGCATAGATTTTGGAAGTGAGGGTTGGAGCCTTCACAGTGACTGTTCTGGCAACAGGACTGATCAGATACGGCCTTGCCATTTCGTAATATTCATGTCCGCTGGAGACAGGCTGCATTCGCAGCTCCGTACCCTTTGCTTCTTCCGTGATCAGATGGAGCGATTTTATTTAACAGCTCCGAGGCTCGTGTGATAGACGTCCTGGTCAATTTCAATGCGGCGGCGGCATCTTTTTTCAATAATGGTTTCTGACATGTGCTGTAAAGCAGGAACAGAAACACGCATTGGGCGGAAGGCGTAAGGCGATTTGTACAGATTTTTACCTGCTGCCGAAATTGATTGTTCATCGCGACAGCGAGAAAAGGAAGAAAGATCTGATCTGGCAAGCAGAGAAATGGAATTCCGTTCGATACAAGTGCATTGCGCTGAATCTTTGTCAGTGATGGAAAGACATAAGCGGCATTTAAATTTGTGGCATCCATGTATTTGGCAAGCTGCTTTTTTAAAGCAACGACACCAAAACGATCCATTTCGGATATAGAAATGAGCAAAAAATGATTTCCCAGGAGGGATGCCTTGGAGAAAAGGCGACCGCTTACCATGTATACGGGTAAAACTGTTGGAACAGGATAAGGTTCAACGTGAAGAGTTATGCCGAAGACTTCCCGTATTTGTGTTTCCATGGCAGGCTCCTTAATAATGTTATCAATGAATGCCTGGTTTTATATACTCCTTCCTAGTAACGATGAAGTACATCGCAATAATCGCACTCCCGGTCACGATCCATGTGACCGGATAGATGAGCACCACCTGATAGAAGGATGTAAAGTGCTTCAGCATGACTGCAATAAAAGCGACCCGCAGGCCGCAGCATCCGAATAGGGTGATCAGGGCGGGGGCCATGGAGTGTCCGATTCCACGCAGGCTGGCGCCGGTGATTTCGTAGGAAGCGGTCATTGGTTCCAGGAGCGTGATGAAGGTCATCCGAACGTAGGCATAGCGGAGCACGTCCGGCTGCTGTGAGAAGAGATGAAGAAGCGGGGCCTTCAGCAGGAAAAAGGAAACGGAGACCATGGCGCAGAAACCGACGGAGCAGATCATGGCGGTGCGCGTTGTTTTTCGGCAGCGCACATAATTCCCGGCGGCATAATTCTGGCTGATAAAGGTCATGACGGCCTGTGCGAAGCCGTTGACAACAAAATAGCTGATATATTCAAAATTCAGAGCTGCAGAGTTCCCGGCGATGCAGGCGGAGCCAAAATGGTTGATGGCGGACTGTATCACCACGTTGGAGACGGAGAAGATCATTCCCTGAAGTCCCGCCGGGCCGCCAATCCATAGGATTTTCTTCAGATAGGGCGTTTTAAGCTGAAGATGCCTCAGTTCGAGATGCAGCATCCCCTTTTCACGGATGAGTGCACGCAGGATAAGGAAAGCGCTCACCGCATTGCTGATGGTTGTGGCGATGGCAACTCCATCTGCATTTCTGTGCAGTACAATCACGAAGAAGAGATTCAGAAAAACGTTCAGGATGCCAGAACAGGTCAGATACAACAGTGGTCTCCGGGTGTCCCCGATCGCGCGCAGGATGGAGCTTCCGAAGTCATAGATCATCAGAAAGGGCATCCCGAGAAAATAGATCCGCAGGTACGTGACAGCCATGCCCATGACATCCTCAGGCGTGCCGAGGAGCGTCAGAACAGGCTGTGCAATCACCTGACCGAGCATAAGCATGAGAAGTCCGCTGATCAGGGCGACCATGAAGCTGGTGTGAAGGGCTTCGTTGACTTTGTCACGGTTGCCGGAGCCGATGAAGCTGGACAGCATGACATTGGAACCGATGGACAGACCGCTGAAAAAGGTTACAACCACGTTGATCACCGGCGCGTTGGTACCGACGGCTGCCATTGCCTGGCTGGATGAAAAATTTCCGACAACTGCTGTGTCCGAGGCATTAAACAGCTGCTGCAGGATGCTGGACAGGCAGATCGGGATTGCGATCGCGCAGAGCTTGCGGAAGATACTGCCGCTCAGCATATCCATTTCCCTGTTGTTTTTCATCTCTGACCCGGAAGCCTTCAAGGTCCATTCCTCCTGCTGTTTTGCTGTAAATTGCCTGGCCACGGCTTGGATCATACCATCTAAGAGGCGCTGATTCAATCATACCCCGGGAGCTTTCATCAGATTGACAAGCCGAAAAGCGGGAGATTACAATCAAATCAGGACATGGCTTAATCATGATGATCTTAGATTGAAAGGACGGGGACAGCAGTGGAAATGGGGACCGGTTATGAAGAGCGGATGGGAACGGAGCCGGTGACGAAGCTGATCTTTCAGATGGCACTTCCGGCTGTTGTGGCCCAGTTCGTGAACCTTCTATATAATATTGTTGACCGAATCTATATCGGTCATATTGCCGGGCATGGTGCAGACGCGCTGGCCGGCGTGGGAATCTGCAGCACTCTGATCATTCTGATCTCCGCATTTGCTTCATTTGCAGGAGGCGGCGGAGCTCCGCTCGCATCGATGGCGCTGGGACGCGGGGACAGACGGCTGGCTGAGAGAATTCTGGGCAACGGTTTTACGCTGGATTTATTTTTCACGGTGGTGCTGGCGATTGTCATGGCGGTCTTCATGAAGCCGCTGCTGATCCTGACGGGAGCGTCTGACAGGACCCTGGGATATGCGGTCAGTTATTTTGCGGTCTATCTGACCGGTACATTCTTCGTGATGGTGACGGCCGGGCTGACGATGTTCATCAATGCGCAGGGACGGCCGGGCTTTGCGATGGTGTCGACGCTGATTGGCGCGGCGCTGAACATCGGACTGGATCCCCTGTTCATCTTTACCTTCCGGATGGGGGTGGCCGGCGCGGCGCTGGCATCGGTGATATCCCAGGTGGTGAGTGGTTTCATGGTGCTTGGCTTTCTCTTTTCAGGGAAAGCTTCGCTGAGGCTGAAGAGAGAAGCGATGAAGCCGGACGGGACGGTGATGAGGCAGATGCTGGCGCTGGGTGTTTCACCGTTTGTCATGGGGAGTACGGAAAGCATCATCGGGTTTGTCCTGAACGGAACGCTCTCGGAATTCGGCGATATCTATGTGAGCGCGCTTTCTGTCATGCAGAGCTGCATGCAGATTGTCAGTGTTCCGCTGAGCGGGTTCTCCCAGGGCTGTACGCCGGTGATCAGCTACAATTTCGGCAGACGAAACAATGACAGAGTCCGGAAGGCCTTCCGCGTGTCGTGGAGCGTGAATCTTTTCTACGGGCTTATTCTGGTGCTGACCATGATGGTTTTTCCTGCATTTTATGCAAGAATCTTCACAGCGGACGTGAAGCTGATTGAGACGGTCAGACGGACAATGCCGGTCTTTGTAGCCGGGATGAGCATATTCGGCATGCAGAGAGCCTGTCAGAATACATTTGTGGCGCTGAATGAGGCGAAGATCTCGCTGTTCATCGCATTTCTGCGGAAGATTTTTCTGCTGGTTCCGCTGGCGCTGATCCTGCCTCACTTCATGGGGGTTATGGGTGTCTTCACGGCGGAGGCGGTGGCAGACGCGACGGCGGCTGTGATCTGCATGCTGATCTTTCTTGTCCGTTTTCCGAAGATTCTGAAAGACAATGCCGCAGAGGACTGACAGATAAGACACTTGAGGTGGGAGAGCAATCCGCGTCTGAAAGGCAGATGCAGAGAGGAGGCCCTGATGATCGGGGAGCTTGAGCGGATGTCAGATTTCATTGCGTCCTGGTCTGCCTGGGGGCTGCGATGGCGATGATTCTGAGTGAGTATATGATGCATAAGTTCTCACCTTCTCCGGGAGATCTTTATAGAAATGGGGCTGCTGTGATCAGTGGCATTGGCTTCATCGGTGCGGGGACCATCATCACCACCCGGAGCAATCAGGTCAGGAGCATGATCAAGGGTGACGGGCCGGTCGCAACCGTGACGGTGAAGCTGTCGTCTTACAGAGACAGAGAGAAAATCATGACCATTCTGCAGACCTGCAGTGGAATCAGCTTCTATAAGATCCTGTAAGGCCTGGATAGAAGGGAGCCGATTGACTCTTCTGTACACGTCGTCTACAATCAGTGAGGCATCAGGGGGGACAGAGCAATGGGCAGGGAGTCAGTGGAATGAAGATATACATACTGAGACATGGCGAGACGGAATGGAACAAGCTCAGGCGTCTTCAGGGGCGTTCGGATATTCAGCTTGATGAGAAGGGGGAAACCCTTGCACGTATGACAGGAGAGGGGATGCGGAGAGCCGGTCTCTTTTTTGACGCCTGTGTATCAAGCCCGCTTGGCCGGGCAAGGCGGACCGCAGAGCTGGTGCTGGGCGGAGAGTCTGCCGAAGCTGCCTCTGGCCACGCACAGGTGATTCCGATCGCACTGGACGGACGGATTGCGGAGGTGAACCTCGGGCCATGGGAGGGGGATTGTATGATCGATGATCCCAGGTTCCCGAAGGCGGATCCGGAGGCGTTTGTGTTTTTCCAGTCGCCCGAGCTGGCCAGAGTACCGGAGGGCGCGGAGACGTACGCTCAGGTGATTGAGCGGACAGGCGCTTTTCTGAGGGACATTGCAGGGCAGTATAAAAAATACGAGGGAAAGCCATTCAATCTGCTGGTATCGACACACGGCTGTGCCAGCAGGGGCCTGCTGATGAATATCGAGCCGGTTCCGCTGAAGGACTTCTGGAGAGGGCAGATTCCGCAGAATTGTTCCGTGAGCATCGCGGAGCTTCAGGACGGGGCATGGAGATTGCTGGACATGGATCTGACATATGCGGCGCTGTGAAACAGGAGCGCGCGGGATGTCTGACAATTGAAGGAGCGGCACAAAGGGGTGCCGGTTGAGTATGAGGGGACAAGTGCGCAGACAGGATGAGACGCAACAATACAATGGCATCACGCAGGGCGTGATCTGGCAGCAGCTTCTGATCTTTTTCTTCCCGCTGCTGTTCGGCACATTCTTTCAGATGCTGTATAATACGACCGACGCGGTGATTGTCGGACGGTTTGTCGGGACGGTCGCCCTGTCAGCGATCGGAGGCGCGGCATCGCAGATCGTCAATGTGATTGTCGGCGCTTTTCTGGGGCTGGCTTCAGGTGCGTCCGTCGTCATTGCTCAGTACTTCGGGGCTAGGGATGATGAGAAGGTATCAGCGTCGGTTCATACCTCGATTGCGATGTCTGTGTTATTCGGCGCAGTATTTATGGTGGCAGGGATCCTGCTGGCGGACCCCATGCTGAAGGGCATGAATACGCCGGAAGATTCATTTGCAGACTCCAGAATCTACCTGCAGATCTATTTTGCCGGGATGGTGCCGAACCTGATCTACAACATGGGCGCCGGGATTCTCCGGGCGATCGGCGATTCGAAGCGGCCGCTGTACTACCTGATTGTGTCCTGCCTTGCAAACATCGGACTCGATCTTCTGTTTGTAGCGGGTTTGAAAATGGGCGTGTTCGGGGCTGCTCTGGCGACGGTTCTCTGCCAGCTGCTCTCGGCGGTCCTGGTGATGCAGTGCCTGATGAAGAGCCGGGAGAGCTATGGCGTCCGGCTTCGGGAGATCCGGATCAACAGACGCCAGATGTCCCGGATTCTGCAGATCGGGATTCCTGCGATGGTACAGTCACTGTCATACTCGATCACGAATGTCATTCTGCAGGCGGCTGTCAACGGGTTCGGAACGAATTATGTGGCAGCCTGGGCGGCCTGCGGCAAGGCGGACCAGGTTTTCTGGATGACCAGCAATTCGTTCGGTGTGGCTGTGACGACCTTCATCGGGCAGAATTATGGAGCCGGAAAGATGAAACGCGTCCGCAGGTGCATTCGTGAATCGCTGATCATCGATACGATCATTACGATCTCGCTCTCTCTGATACTCTGGTTCATGGCAGATATCCTGATCGGGCTGTTCACGACGGACCGGACCGTCATCGGGCTTGGAAGGATGATGATGCACTTCTTCGTCCCATGCTACGTGACCTTTATTGCGATTGAAATCTTTTCGGATGTGCTGAGAGGTCTGGGGGATTCATTTGCACCGATGGTCATCTGTGTGTCGGGGATCTGCGTGCTGCGGGTTCTGTGGGTTCTGATCGCGACGCGGGTCTGGCCGCAGTTCTCCACCCTGATGTGGAGCTATCCGGTGAGCTGGGTGCCGACCGGCATCCTGCTGGTGCTGTATTTCTGCCTGACGTGGGGGAGAAATGGAAAGCTGGCGGGCGCCGGAGACTCGCTCTGAACGACGGTCGAAGCGCCCGATGGACAGATCTCATATGTGTGATAGCTCATGAGAAGAAGGAGATGGCTTTATGTGGAAATTTCTTGCCTGGATGATCATACTGGACATCGCTGCCTGGGCGGTGGAGGCGCTGATCTTCTATACGCCGCGGCACGGACATCATTCCTGAGCGGACGGATATGAAGATATCGGTACTGACAATTTTCCCGGAGATGTTTGACGGGTTCCTGAGGGAGCCGGTGATCGCGAGGGCGGTCAGCCGCGGGACTGCTTCGATTGAGATTGTCGACATCCGGAGGTTTGCGGGCGGAAGCTTCAGACATATCGATGATGATACATATGGAGGCGGCGCCGGCATGGTTATGCGGGCACAGCCCATTTTGGATGCGCTGAAGGACGTACAGAAAAACACCGGCCGGGCGGAAGATATGACACAGGCCGCGCAGGGGTATGTCTGCGTCATGACACCGGCAGGCCGGCTGTACAGCCAGCAGACTGCCAGAAGGCTGTCGGAGAAGGAACACCTGATTCTGGTCTGCGGGCATTATGAGGGCATGGACGAGCGCGTCATGCGCCATGCCGACGAGGAGATTTCTATCGGGGACTATATCCTGACCGGGGGCGAACTCCCGGCGAAGGTTGTGATGGATTCCGTCATCCGTCTGCTGGACGGGGTCCTGAGGAAAGAGAGCACGCAGAGAGAGTCATTTGAGGAAGGACTGCTGGAGTATCCGCAGTATACAAAGCCTCTGATTGTGGAAGGGGAGCCGGTTCCGGAAGCGCTGCTGACAGGGGATCATCAGAAGACGGAAGAATGGCGTTTGAGACAGTCACTGATCAGAACTCTGAGGCGGAGACCGGACCTGCTCAGAAGGAGAGGACTGTCAGACGAGGAGCGGCACCTGCTTGAGACGGAAAAGCTGACAGATGATGAGAGACAGCTGCTTCAGACGATCCGGGAAGCCGGCAGAGGGTAAGAGGGAATTATCGATGAAACATATTCTTCTGATTGCGACCGGAGGCACCATTGCTTCCAAATACACGAAGGACGGGCTCAGCCCGGCGATCACGGCGCAGGAGCTTCTGACCTATATTCCGGCAGCCGGTGCGTTCTGCCAGATCGACACGGTTCAGCCGTTTTTTCTGGACTCGACCAATGTCGGGCCGGATCAGTGGCTGATCCTGGCGGATCTGATTGAGAAGAAGTACGATCATTACGATGGGTTTGTGATCTGCCATGGGACAGACACGATGGCGTACACGGCTGCCGCGCTGTCCTATCTGGTTCAGAACAGCCGGAAGCCGATTGTGATTACCGGTGCGCAGAAGCCGATTGACCTGGCAGTCACGGATGCCAGGACGAATCTTCTGGACAGTCTCCGGTTTGTCTGCGATGAGCGTGCCTGCGGGGTCAACATTGTGTTTGGCGGTCAGGTGATCGCCGGAACAAGGGCAAAGAAGGAGCGTTCGAAGAGCTATAATGCATTCTCCAGCATCAATTATCCGACCATAGCGGTGATTCAGGATGACCGGATTGCATTCTACATTGACGACAAGTTTATGATTACAAGGCCGCTGAAGGTGTATCATAATCTTGACAGGCGCGTCATGCTGCATAAACTGATCCCTGGAGAGAACGGCAGCCTGATCGACCTGATGCGAAGCCGTACGGACGCTGTGATCATTGAGTCGTTCGGCGTCGGCGGACTGCCGAACTGTACACCGGCGCAGGGTGGCACTTTGCCGGATGGGCAGGCAGAAGCCGGGGCGGCGAGTGTTCCCGAAGAGGATGTACCGGTCAGCTACGCGGATGCCATTTCCCGATACATCGCGGATGGAAAGCAGGTCATCATGGCAACCCAGGTTGTCCACGAGGGCAGTGACATGTCGGTGTATGAGGTTGGAAAGACGATGAAGAACCGGTTCGATCTTCCGGAATCCTACGATATGACGCTGGAGGCCTGCGTGACGAAGACGATGTGGGCACTTGGACAGACGAAGGATGCGGACAAGTTCCGGGAACTGTTCTATACGCCGATTGGCAGGGATCTGCTTTTTTCGCCGCTGAGACCGTGAGAGACAGGCAGGAGAGGAGGATTTATTATGTCAGTATCATTGAAGGAATCCAGGCTCGCGGTAGAGTCTGATGAGGAGAAGAATGAAAGTGAGAAAAGAGGGCGGACGATTGTCAGGACCAGTCTGATCGGGATTTTTGCCAATGTCCTGCTGGCAGGTTTCAAGGCAGTTGTGGGAGCGGCGTCCGGATCGGTTGCCATCGTGATGGACGCTGTCAATAACCTGAGCGATGCGGCTTCATCGATCATTACGATTGTCGGAACAAAGCTGGCGGGGCGTCCGGCGGACAAGAAGCATCCGTTCGGCTATGGCCGGATGGAGTACCTGAGCGCGATGGTGATTTCGCTGATCGTACTGTATGCCGGCATTACGTCGCTGCAGGAGTCCGTTAAAAAGATCATCCATCCGCAGACACCGGAGTATACAGTCGTGACGCTGGTGATCGTTGCGGTAGCAGTGCTTGTGAAGATTGTGCTCGGACGGTTTGTGAAGGCAACCGGCAAGAAGGTCAACTCCGATTCCCTGGTCAACTCCGGACAGGATGCCATCATGGATTCCGTGATCTCTGCCTCGACACTGGCGGCGGCTGCCATCTACCTGACAGCGCACGTCTCGCTGGAGGCCTGGCTCGGCGCGGTGATTTCCGCTGTGATCATCAAGTCCGGAATTGACATGCTGCGGGAAACGCTCTCGGAAATTCTGGGTGAGGAAGCGAGCGCGGATCTTGCAAGAAAGATCAAGGCAGATGTCTGTTCATTTCCGGAAGTACGCGGAGCGTACGATCTGGTCCTCAACAACTATGGACCGGATGTCTATAATGGATCGATTCATGTCGAGGTGTGCGATACACTGAATGCGGACGAAATAGACAGTCTGACAAGGGCAATCAGCGCAAAGGTCTATCAGGAAGAGGGTGTGTTGCTGACTGCGATCAGCGTGTACTCTTACAACACGAAGGATCCGGAGGTCACGCAGATGCGCGACAAGCTTGTCAGCATTCTCAAGGAGAATCCCAATGTGCTTCAGGTGCATGGCTTCTATGTCGAGAAAGAGAAGAAGGCGATGCGCTTTGATATGGTTGTCAGCTTCAATGAGAAGGACCGCGGGAAGCTCTATCAGGCCATGCTGAACAAGGTCAGAGAAGCCTTCCCGGACTATCAGGTGACAGCTGCGATGGATACAGACTTCTCGGAAGAATAACAGATCTGCCTTCAGGCCGAAGCTCTCTGGAGCTCGGCCTGTTTTTTATGGATGTCTTTCATGACATACAGGTATGCAAGACCTGTGAAGATGCCGGCGGCAACCCATGCACTGGGATCGCTGACAGCAGCGAACAGGTAGACACCCGTGTGGATGGCCAGCAGGGAGGCAGTCAGACGTGCAGCCAGCTCCATCACGCCGCCCAGCATCGGGAGCAGTCCGTAGCCGCAGCCCTGCATCGTATTCCGGTAGATGAACAGCAGGGAGAGCGGAATATAGCAGAGCACACAGGAGCCGATGTACGGTGTCGCCCAGGGAAGGAGCTTCTGCACATTGGTCTGACTGCTGAAGAACAGCCCGAGTGTGTACGGGGTGAGGAACCAGACGATGAGGCCTTCGACAACGGAGAGCGCAGCGGAGAAGGCAGCGGCAGTCCGGACACCCAGGTGGATGCGGTCAATCCGGCCGGCTCCATAGTTCTGCCCGCTGTAGGTGGCCATGGTCTGTCCCATCGAGACCATGCTCTGGGTCATGATGTTCTGGAACTTCGATGCCGATGTAAATGAAGCCACGGCGGTCGATCCGAAGGTGTTGATCGCGGTCTGCTGAATCATGGTTCCGGAGGCTGTGATGGCGAACTGTAGGGCCATCGGCAGACCGACGTGGAGCTGGAAGACTGTATCAGCCCTGCCGATGTACCATTCGTCTCTGTGCGGGATCAGGAGCTTCTCCTTCCTGCTGATGTAGAGGAAGCAGAGAACTGCAGAGATGGCCTGGGAGATATTGGTCGCGACAGCGGCGCCCCGGGTTCCCATGTGGAAGGCAAGGATCAGCAAAAGGTCCAGGAACACGTTCAGGACAGCAGAGAACAGCAGAGTGAAAAGCGGAACCTTGCTGTTCCCGACCGCGCGCAAAAGCGAGCTTCCGAGGTTGTAGAAGACACAGCAGACAAGCCCCCACGCGATTGTGTAGATGTAGCTGTAGGCATCCTCAAAGATGTCGGACGGCGTATTCATCAGATGCAGGATCTGCTTCATGAAGACAACAAAAACAGCGGTGACAGCGGCAGTTGTGATCAGGGCAAGCAGAACCGCATTCGCCACCGAGCGGCGGGTACGCCGTTTATCCCCGGCACCGAAGGCCTGGCTGGTCAGGACGGTGAAGCCGGTCGTCAGGCCGATCGCGAATCCCTGCATCAGGAACATGACGGTGCCGGTGGAGCCGACAGCTGCCAGAGCGGTCTGCCCGACAGTCCGCCCGACAATGATGGTGTCTGCCATGTTGTAGAGCTGCTGGAATATATTCCCGAGCATGAGCGGAAGCATGAACCGGATGATGATGGAAAATGGATTCCCCTTTGTCATGTCTGTCTGCATAAACCTGATCCCCCTTGCATGCTGCAGAATGTTCCCCGCAGGGAGCGTTTCTGAATGTGGCCTTTGGTCTTCTTTCTTTGGTAAAACAGTGGTATCTTATGGGACAGTGTATAGGTTGTCAATGCAGAACTTTGACCTTTTTCAAATACGAAATTCCATGAATTTGACATGGCGCGCGAGGCAAAATCATACCGATGACCCGGGCGGATACATCAGAACGCCTTCTGAATGGAGAGATTGGAGAGAACGATGAGAGAGACGTCCCTTGTATATATTGTGAAGGATGAGAAGGTGCTGATGCTGCACAGGATCCGCAAGGAGAACGACGAGAATCACGGGAAATGGATTGGCGTCGGAGGCAAGTTTGAGCAGGGGGAGTGTCCCGAGGACTGCATGCGGAGAGAGGTGCTGGAGGAAACCGGTCTTCATATCGACCGGTATCGTTATTGTGGGATTGTGACATTTCAGAACGATGATGCGGAGACAGAGTTCATGCACCTGTTTCTGGTGACGGCATTTCATAAGGCAGGAGAAAATCAGACCCGCGATGATCAGACCCGCGATGACGGGCAGAGCGCAGATGACGAAGTTGTCTCTTTTGAGGAGGGCGACCTGGCCTGGCTGCCGAAGAGCCGCCTGACCCGGATCCCGCACTGGGCAGGCGACCGGATCTTCCTGTCGCTGATTTTTGCGGAGCCTGAGGTGCCGTTTTTCTCCCTGAAGCTGGTTTACCGGAAAGGGGATCTGATCCGCGCTTCCCTGAATGAGCACAACTGTCTGGTCACGGACAGGCTGATCCTGAGACCATTTCTGGAGCGGGATGCTCGTTCACTCTATGAGCAGGCAAGCAATCCGGCGATCGGTCTTCCGGCCGGCTGGCCGCCGCACAAAAGCCCGCAGGAGAGTCTGGGGGTCATCCGTGACGTCCTGAGCAGGCCGGAGGTTTATGCGATTGTCCTGCGCGATACCGCTGATCCGGTCGGCGCGGTCGCGCTTCAGAACTTCCGCCTTGCTGATGAAAACGGGAGCCTGCTGACCTTCTACGACGAGCGCAGGACAAAAAGTCCGCTGATCTGTACCATGCCGGAGAGCGGCGAGGTGCAGCCTGGCGTTCAGTTCGAGGCGGAAATTGGCTACTGGCTTGGCGAGAAATACTGGGGAGCCGGTCTGATGACCGAAGCGGCTAAGGCGGTGATCGCCCATGGATTCCGGGATCTGAACCTTTCCAGAATCTGGTGCGGCTTCTACCGCGGAAATGAACGTTCAGCCGCGACGCAGAAACGGCTGGGATTTCATTATCATCATGTGGATGAGAAGGCAGAGGTGAAGCTTCTGGGGGAGGTCCGTGAGGAGATTGTAAATGTGATGACGAGGGAGGAGTGGCTGATGCAGGACGATGAAGCCGCGGAAAGCCTGACAGTGTGACGACACCTCGGAGAATGCATCGGGCAGGGAAGAGTAGCTTGACGATCTTCCGCTTCCTGTATAAAATAGGAGGAGATATGTTTAAACAATCCTTTCCGCGAGGGGGAGCGTGCCGATGCCAAAATCCAAGTTTGAAGCCATATACCGGGAACTGAAGTCTGACATAGAGAGCGAGAAACTGCCGTATCAATCCCTGATGCCGTCCGAAAATCAGCTGATCATCCGGTTCAGCTGCAGCAGAAATACCGTCCGCAGGGCGATTGCCATGCTGGCGGAGGAGGGATACGTCCAGCCGATGCATGGGAGAGGGGTCCGCATCATTTACACCAGATCGGAAAAACCTTCCTCTTTCCTGATCGGGGGGATTGAGACATTCCGGGAGTCTGCGCAGCGGAACAACCTGAAGACGACAACGAAACTGGTGCTGTTCACGGAAATTACAGCGGATGAACATGTCGCGAAGCGGACAGGATTCCCGGTCGGGAAGGAGCTCTATTTTGTGCAGCGCGTGCGGCTGCTGGATGGGGAGCCGTGCATCTTTGATGTCAGCGTCCTTGACAAGAGTCTTGTCCCGGGGCTGACGAAGGAGATCTGTGTCCATTCCATCTACCAGTATATTGAGAAGCAGCTGGGTATGCAGATTGTGATGAGCAAGCGTCAGATCACCGTCGAGCGGGTTACGCAGGTTGATGAGGAAAACCTGGTGCTGAACGGATATGACTGCCTCGGGGTGGTGACCGGACAGACATTTAACTCAGAGGGCGTGATGTTCGAGTATACGGAATCACGGCACCGTCCGGATTACTTCTGTTTCCAGACAACGGCTATCCGTCACAAGGAGAAGATGGAGGATACAAGCTTCATGGAGGGACACTGAGAAGGGGCAGTGAAGCCACCACTCTATCACTCGGTACGGAGCATGAAAGTGTAATGAAAAAGATGGCGGGGAGGCCGGATCAGTCCGAATCCCCGCCATCTTTTTATTTTCTCCGGTCCTGTCTGAAAAGCTGAAGCAGGATGGATGCAGGACACTCCGTTTCAGTTCAGAGGGAGGTCTTTGAAATGAAACGACTTCGCACCGGAGGCGTAGTCGCCTACGACCTGGCCGGAGCCGTACAGGCGGTATTTGTATGTGACGAGCCCGTCCAGACCGACGGGGCCGCGGGCGTGGAGTTTTCCGGTCGAGATTCCGACCTCGGCACCGAACCCGTAGCGGAACCCGTCGGCAAAGCGGGTCGAGCAGTTGCGGTAGACGCCCGCGGAGTCCACAAGGGACATGAACCGCTCACCGGCTGCATCGTCCTCCGTGATGATGCAGTCCGTGTGATGCGAGCCATAGCGGTTGATGTGGGCCGCGGCTTCCTCGACAGAGTCAACCAGCTTTACGGCGAGGACCAGATCCAGATATTCCTTATGAAAATCGGTGTCCTGAAGGATATCTTCGCTGTGGATGGTGCCATCCGGGAGACTTGGAGAAGCACTGGAATCGACTGGCGTTTTCACTGCCTTCTGCAGGATCTGCGCGGCCTCCTCCGTTCCCCTCAGCCGGACGCCAGCCTCTGCGAGAGCCTTCGCGGCAAGAGGGAGGAATGCCGGCGCGATCTTTCGGTTGACGAGCAGCGTTTCGGCAGCGTTGCAGGCCGCCGTGTACTGCGTTTTCGCGTCGATGAGGATCGGGATGGCTTTCCCGAAATCTGCATGCTCATCCACATAGATGCTGCAGATGCCGTCGGAGTGACCCATGACCGGAATCCTCGTGTGTTCCATAATATAGCGGACAAACTGGTTGGAGCCTCTCGGGATCAGCAGGTCCACGCAGTCATCACACTCCAGCAGTTCATCAATCTCGCTGTGGGCGGAGGCCTGGAGCAGACAGCTGTCCGGAAGGCCGGCGGAGACAGCCGCCTGGTGGATGAGGTCGAAGAGGATTTTGTTTGTGGAGGCCGTTTCCTTTCCGCCTTTCAGGACAGCACAGTTCCCGCTCTTGATGCAGAGGCAGCTGATCTGGACAAGGGCATCCGGACGGGCTTCAAAGATGATACCGATCACGCCGATCGGCACGGTCACGCGGCGGAGAACGAGTCCTGCGTCGAGTTCCCGGTTCAGGGTGACCCGGCCGACTGGATCCGGGAGGGAAAGCAGACTGTCAATCCCGGCACAGACGTCCGCAAGCTTGTGCGCATCGAATTTCAGCCGCTTTCTTACAGCCGGCGCGATCTGCCGGGCATCGGCACGGTGAAGATCCTCCTCATTGGCCTTGAAGATTGCTTCTTTATTATGAAGAAGGGACTCCTTCACGAATTGGAGCGCCCGATCCCGAAGACCGAGCGGCGAGGCTGCCATCTGCGGACTTGACTGTTTCATGAGCTGGACATGTTCCCGGATTCCCATATCGATCCTCCTGCATATGATCAGGCGGGCAGGTGCGCTTCTCTGCCGCCTGTCTGGGTGCCTGTGTACAACCTGACAGTTCCCTGCCGGGTGATCTGTAGCAACTGAGGCTACTATACCACACCGGGGCAGAACAGGGAGGCTTCCACCTTCTGATTTCCAGCTGGAAATCACAGAAAATCCACAGAATTTCTGCTTTGTTCCGCCTTGTATTTTGTATCAAAGAAGGTGCAGGATGTTGATTTATAGGCGTTTGTTCTGTATAATACAGTCGGTCAGGGGCAGAAAGCGATGCCCCTGAATGTTGCAAACGTAATCGTTTTAAGAAAAGAGGTTCTGCAATGGCAAATATTGATCTGTCTCAGTATGGCATTGAGAATGTCAAGGAGGTTGTTTACAACCCGTCCTACGAGCTGCTCTTTGAGGAGGAGACCAAGCCGGAGCTTACCGGTTTTGAGAAAGGCGTGGAGAGTGAGCTTGGCGCAGTTGACGTCAAGACTGGTATCTTCACCGGACGTTCTCCGAAAGACAAGTACATCGTCAAGGATGCACAGTCCGAGAACACTGTATGGTGGAACACCCCGGAGTATCCGAATGATAACCATCCGATGAGCGAGGAGACCTGGGCGGCTGTCAAGGAGATCGCGAAGAAGGAGCTGTCCGGAAAGAGACTCTTCGTCGTCGATGGTTTCTGCGGCGCTAACGAGGATACCCGCATGGCAATCCGCTTCATCGTCGAGGTTGCATGGCAGGCTCATTTCGTCAAGAACATGTTCATCAGACCGACGGAAGAAGAGCTGAAGGACTTCAAGCCGGATTTCGTCATCTACAACGCTTCCAAGGCGAAGGTTGAGAACTACAAGGAGCTGGGACTCCGCAGCGAGACCTGCGTTGCCTTCAACGTTTCCTCACGTGAGCAGGTTATCATCAACACCTGGTACGGCGGAGAGATGAAGAAGGGTATGTTCTCCATGATGAACTACTATCTGCCGCTGAAGGGCATCGCTTCCATGCACTGCTCTGCTAACACAGACCTGAACGGCGAGCACACCTGCATCTTCTTCGGCCTGTCCGGAACCGGCAAGACCACCCTTTCCACCGATCCGAAGAGACTGCTGATCGGCGATGACGAGCACGGCTGGGATGACAACGGCGTCTTCAACTTCGAGGGCGGCTGCTATGCAAAGGTTATCAACCTGGACAAGGATGCTGAGCCGGATATCTACGGCGCAATCAAGAGAGATGCTCTTCTTGAGAACGTCACGGTTGATGAGAAGACCGGAAAGCTTGATTTCGCTGACAAGAGCGTGACCGAGAACACCCGTGTCTCCTATCCGATCTATCACATCGAGAAGATTGTAAAGCCGATTTCCCATGGCCCGGCTGGCGAGAACGTCATCTTCCTGTCCGCTGATGCATTCGGTGTTCTTCCGCCGGTTTCCATCCTGAACGCTGAGCAGACGAAGTACTACTTCCTGTCCGGCTTCACTGCAAAGCTTGCAGGAACCGAGCGCGGCATCACTGAGCCGACCCCGACCTTCTCCGCTTGCTTCGGCCAGGCATTCCTGGAGCTGCATCCGACAAAGTATGCAGAGGAGCTTGTCAAGAGAATGAAGAAGTCCGGCGCAAAGGCATACCTTGTCAATACCGGCTGGAACGGAACCGGCAAGCGTATCTCCATCAAGGATACGCGTGGAATCATCACGGCGATCCAGAGCGGCGCTGCTCTGAAGGCTCCGACCAAGACGATTCCGTACTTCGATTTCGTTGTTCCGACAGAGCTTCCGGGTGTTGATCCGGCGATTCTTGATCCGCGTGACACCTATGCAAACCCGGCTGACTGGGATGCAAAGGCAAAGGATCTTGCTGAGAGGTTCATCAAGAACTTCCATAAGTATGAGAACAACGATGCCGGCAAGGCACTTGTTGCTGCAGGACCGAAGCTGTAATTTGAAAGACATATCAGTACAGGAGGGGTGTCCCTGCTGTGCATGAAGATGGGAGAAGCCCGGGTGATGACTCACCCGGGCTTCTTTTTTGGAGGCGGCTGCTTATCATCGGGTGCGGAGCACGAGATGACGGCGGGGCGAAGCCCGGACAAGTGGTTCTGCCCGACAGGGCGGGCTTACAGGTGGTCTGGGCGGATCTGCCGATTGTGTGCTATACTGTCGTGACAGACTGACCTTGCAGGATAAAAGAAAGAGATGAGATGTTATGGCGGATCAGGATCAGAATACCAGGAGTGTCACACTGCACCCGCTCGACTCGGCGTCCGGATATCCGGTATGCCCGGGGCTGTTTGACCGCAATGGAGCGATTCCGCTTGGCTATGATGGTGCGGTAAGCTTTACGGTCCATTCAGCCGGCGCTACGGCGGTGTCGCTCCTGCTGTATCATAAAGGAGAAGAGAAACCATACTCTGAGATCGTGTTTCCAAAGACATACCGGATTGGTTCAGTCTGGTCGATGGTTGTGTTCGGCCTTGACATTTCCCAGTTTGAGTATGCGTATTCGGTGGACGGGCCATGGAACCCGGAGAAGGGGCTGCTGTTTGACCGGCGGCATGAGCTGCTTGATATCTATGCGAAGGCCGTGACGGGACAGCGGATCTGGGGAAAGAAGGACGATGTGCCGAAGTACCGCGCGCGGGTCGTCCAGACATCCTACGACTGGGATAATGATCACCAGTCTGTTCCGATGGAGGATCTGGTGATCTATGAGCTCCATGTGAGAGGCTTCACGATGGGAAAGAGCGCCGGCGTGACGGCGCCAGGTACATTTCAGGGACTCCGGGAAAAAATTCCGTATCTGAAGTGGCTCGGGATCACGGCAGTTGAGATGATGCCGATCTTCGAGTTTGATGAAATGCAGAACTGCAGGCACTTTGACGGAAAGGAACTGATCGATTACTGGGGATATAACACGGTCAGCTATTTTGCCCCCAATACGAGCTATTGCTCGGAGCAGGAGTACAATCACGAGGGGGACGAGCTGCGGTCTCTGATCCGCGATCTCCATGCGGCAGGCATCCAGGTCATCCTGGACGTGGTTTTCAACCATACCGCGGAGGGGAATGAAGACGGGCCGTTCATATCCTTCAAGGGGTTCGACAACAATATCTACTATATGCTGACGCCGGATGGAAATTACTACAATTTCTCCGGCTGCGGGAACACCGTCAACTGCAATCATCCGGTTGTCCAGGAACTGATCGTGGAGTGCCTGCGGTACTGGACAATCAATTATCACATCGATGGGTTTAGATTCGATCTGGCCAGCATCCTTGGGCGTAATGAGGATGGCTCCCCGATGGAATACCCGCCCCTTCTGTACCGTCTGGCACGGGATCCGCTGCTGTCTGGCGTGAAGCTGATCGCGGAGGCCTGGGATGCGGGCGGCATGTACCAGGTGGGAAACTTTCCGGCCTGGAGCAGATGGGCAGAGTGGAACGGGAAGTACAGGGACGCGCTTCGGTCGTACCTGAAGGGCGATATCTGGATGGCGCCGGAGGCGGCGAAGCGGATGATCGGATCTCCGGATCTGTATTCGGACAAGCCGGCGGAACAGGGCAGGAGCCCGAGAGGATATTTGGGATATAACTCATCCGTCAATTTCATTACCTGTCATGATGGATTCACGCTGTACGACCTGTATGCATACAACGGCAAGCACAACGAGGCAAACGGCTGGGGCAACTCGGACGGTGCGGATGATAACCGCAGCTGGAACTGCGGCGAGGAAGGACCGTCCGCGAATCCGGAAATCGAGAAGCTCCGTACCCGGATGATGAAGAATGCGATGGGAATTCTTCTGATGAGCCGGGGGACGCCGATGTTTCTGGCAGGGGATGAGTTTGCAAATACACAGTTCGGCAACAATAATGCCTACTGCCAGGACAATGAGATCAGCTGGCTGGACTGGAATTATTGCGACAAGAACAGGGACATCCTGGAGTTTACAAAAGGAATGATCGCATTCCGGAAGCAGCATGACTGCATCCGCAGGGATTTGAAAGCTGCCAGATGCGGCTTCCCGAACATATCCGTTCATGCGGGGACACCCTGGAACGCTCTGATCACGAAGGACACGAGGGCCATGTATGTGGTCTATGCCGGTTATGACGAGAATGCCAGAGATGACGATATCGTCTGCGTCTGTCTGAATGTCTGGTGGGAAGGTGTGGAGATCCAGCTTCCGGATCTGCCGGAGGGAAAGAGCTGGCACCTGGTCGTATCAACGGCCGGGGAGGAGCGCGGGATGGCCTGGAAGCGGGTCGTCATGCAGCCGAGATCGCTGGCAGTGCTGGTGGCGGAATCGTTTATCCCGCAGCAAAGTTAACGGGATGGTTCGGGCAGCATTGGATGGCCTGGCAGGCAACAGGAGAGAGAGATGTCTGAAAAAGAGCATGCAGAGAAGAGAGCGCTGATTGCGATGAGCGGAGGGGTGGATTCCTCCGTCGCGGCAGCTCTGATGCTGAAGATGGGATATGAGTGCATCGGTGTTACAATGAAGCTCTATTCCAATGAGGATATCGGGGTGTGCCGGACGCATACCTGCTGCAGCCTGGACGACGTGGAAGATGCGCGGGCCGTTGCCGGGCGGCTGGGGATGCGGTACTATGTCTTCAACTTCGCGGATGATTTTCAGGCGAAGGTTATCGATAAATTTATCCGGACATATGAGGAAGGCGGAACACCGAACCCGTGTATCGATTGCAATCGATATATGAAGTTTGACAAGCTGTATGACCGTGCGAGGGAGCTGTCCTGCGATACCATCGTGACCGGCCATTATGCCAGGACGCACTACGACGAAAAGAGCGGGAGGTGGCAGCTCCTGAGGTCGGAGAATCCGGCCAAGGATCAGACCTATGTGCTGTACGCGATGACGCAGGATCAGCTCGCGCATACCGTTTTCCCGCTTGGAAGCTACAGAGATAAGGAACAGGTAAGGCAGACGGCGGAGGAATATGGCTTTGTGAACGCGCAGAAGCCGGACTCGCAGGATATCTGCTTTGTTCAGAATGGAGACTATGGAGATTTCATCGAGCGGCAGATCGGGCATACCTATCCGCACGGCAGATTTGTGGACGAGGATGGAAGGGTGCTGGGCGAGCACAAAGGACTGATCCGTTATACCATCGGACAGCGAAAAGGGCTCGGACTGGCGCTTCCTCATCCGATGTATGTCAAGGCCAAGGATATGGAGAAGAACGAGGTGATTCTCTCTGAGAACAGCGGGCTGTATTCCAGCCGCCTGGAGGCCGGGGATTTCAACTGGATCTGGTGGCCGGGTGCGGAGAAAACCTGTCATTTCGAAGACATCGAAAGCGGAACAGAACAGCAGGACGCCGGGGGTTGTGCCGGACAGAGGCGCCCGGCACCCGGTACAGTGCTTCGCGCAACGGCGAAGCCCCGCTACCGCGCCGTGGAGGCTGCCGGCACAGCAGTCGTTCTGGATGACGGCGGTGTTTCATTTACCTTTGACGAACCGCAGAGGGCGCTTACACTCGGGCAGGCGCTCGTTCTGTACGACGGCGAGCGCGTGATCGGCGGCGGAACCATCACCAGAGTGCCGCGCACATAAGAATGGCAGGCGGCGCAGAACCTCTATACGCGCAGGGCGGATCGACGGCGAGGCGTTGCCAGATCGAGAGCATGTGTATGCGCAAGAGAAATCGTGACAGCGCGGCAGACGTGTCCACGTATGCGTCAGAACAGAAACAGGCAGAAGGAGGATGTGCATGGATTTCAGGCTTCACGCACCCTATCAGCCGACCGGCGATCAGCCGGAGGCGATCAGGGAACTGGTGGAAGGCTTTCGGGAAGGCAACCAGATGGAGACCCTGCTCGGCGTGACAGGCTCCGGAAAGACCTACACGATGGCGAATGTCGTCCAGCAGCTCCAGAAGCCGACGCTGGTCATCGCGCACAACAAGACGCTGGCCGCGCAGCTCTACGGCGAGTTCAAGGAGTTCTTTCCGGAGAACGCCGTCGAGTATTTTGTCTCCTACTACGATTACTACCAGCCGGAGGCATATGTGCCGCAGACAGACACGTATATCGAGAAAGACTCGATGATCAACGATGAGATCGACAAGCTGCGCCTGTCGGCAACCGCCTCGCTGACGTCCAGAAACGATGTGATTGTCGTCAGTTCGGTCTCCTGTATCTACGGTCTGGGCAGTCCGATCGACTTCAAGGAGATGGCGCTCTACCTTCGGCCGGGCGAGGAGCGGGACCGGGACGAGGTCATGAAGAAGCTGATCAGTCTTCACTATGACCGCAACGAAATGGATTTCCACCGGTCTACATTTCGCGTGAAGGGGGATACCCTCGACATCTTTCCGGCCGATACGGATGAATATGCGTACCGGGTGGAGTTCTTCGGGGACGAGATCGACCGGATCTGCGAGATCGATCCCCTCACCGGACAGGTTCGGCGGGAACTGAACTTTATCGCTGTCTTTCCGGCATCCCACTACGTGATGCCGCAGGACAAGATTGTGAAAGCGACAGAGAGCATCAAGGCGGAGCTCGAGGAGCGCGTGAAATATTTCAAGTCGGAGGACAAGCTGCTGGAGGCGCAGCGCATCGCCGAGCGGACGAACTATGACATCGAGATGCTTCGGGAGACGGGTTTCTGCACCGGGATCGAGAACTACTCCCGCCATATGGAAGGCCGGGAACCGGGCTCGCCGCCGCAGACGCTGATGGATTATTTCCCGGACGAGTTTCTGATCATCATCGACGAGTCCCACATGACGCTGCCGCAGATCAACGCGATGTACAACGGCGACAGAAGCCGGAAGCAGACGCTGATCGACTATGGATTCCGCCTTCCGAGTGCACTTGACAACCGGCCGCTGAAATTCGAGGAGTTCGAGAACAAGATTGACCAGATCCTGTTCGTGTCCGCAACGCCAGGCCCGTATGAGAAGGGGCACGAGATGCTGCGTGCCGAGCAGATCATCCGGCCGACGGGGCTTCTGGACCCGAAGATCGATGTCCGCCCGGTCAAAGGACAGGTGGATGACCTGATTGCAGAGATCCGGAAGGAGACGAAGAAGGGGAACAAGGTGCTTGTGACGACCCTGACGAAGCGGATGGCTGAGGACCTGACCCAGTATCTCAGGGAGGCGGACATCCGGGTCCGGTACCTGCATTCCGACATCGATACGCTGGAACGCTCGAAGATCATCCGCGACATGCGGCTGGATGTCTTCGATGTGCTGGTCGGCATCAACCTCCTCAGAGAGGGGCTGGATATTCCGGAGATCACGCTGGTTGCGATTCTGGACGCGGACAAGGAGGGCTTTCTCCGCTCGGAGACATCGCTGATCCAGACAATCGGGCGTGCGGCCAGAAATGCGGAAGGCCATGTCGTCATGTACGCGGATACGATGACCGATTCCATGAAGGCGGCCATCGAGGAGACAAACCGCAGGCGAACAGTCCAGCAGCGGTACAATGAGGAACACCATATCACGCCAACGACGATCAAGAAAGCAGTCCGCGATCTGATTGCGGTGTCAAAGGACATTGCAAAGAAGGAGAAGGACTGGGAGAAGGATCCGGAGTCGATGTCAAAGAAAGAGCTTGGCCAGCTGATCGACAGCGTTGAGAAGCAGATGAAGAAGGCTGCCGCTGATCTGAATTTCGAGGCAGCGGCAAAGCTGCGCGACAAGATGATCGAGCTGAAGAAAGAGCTTCAGAAGATGGAGTAAATCGGACAAGCCTGCGGACAGAGCTTCGTGCAAATGGCATAGCTTTGAGTCAGGAATCCGGTCAGTGAAGGAAGAGTTGAATGTGTGCATATGATCCAGCCCCGAAAAGGGACGTCAAAAAATATATCCGCATCCGCGGCGCGTCTGAGAACAATCTCAAGCATGTGGATGTCGACATTCCGAGAAATGAACTGGTGGTTCTGACAGGATTGTCGGGATCAGGAAAGAGCTCCCTGGCCTTTGACACCATCTACGCAGAAGGACAGCGGCGGTATATGGAGTCGCTCTCCAGCTATGCACGCCAGTTCCTCGGCCAGATGGAGAAGCCGAAGGTGGACAGCATCGAGGGCCTCCCACCTGCAATCTCCATCGACCAGAAGTCCACAAACCACAATCCGCGCTCGACAGTCGGGACGGTGACGGAGATTTATGATTATTTTCGTCTGCTCTATGCCCGCTGCGGAACGGTGCACTGCCCCACATGCGGCAGGGAGATCAGAAAGCAGACCGTCGATCAGATGACGGACGCTATCATGAAGCTTCCGGAGAGAAGCCGGATCCAGCTGCTTGCACCGGTCGTGAGAGGCAGGAAGGGGGAGCATACCAAGCTTCTTGAACATGCAAGGCGCTCCGGCTATGTCCGTGTACGGATCGACGGGAACCTGTATGAACTCAGCGAGCAGGTGAAGCTGGACAAGAATGTCAAGCATAATATCGAGATCCTGGTTGACCGGCTGATTGTGAAGCCGGGAATCGAGAAGCGCCTGACAGAATCGCTGGAACAGGTTCTGGCGCTGGCAGACGGACTGGCCTATGTCGAGGTGCAGAGACCGAAGACGGAGAAGGACCTTCATCCGGACGAAATCGGCAGAGTTCAGAATCATGGAATCGGGATGGAGGATACAGCAGCCCATCCGGCATCAGAAGGGGACGTGCAGGCGCCTGTCAGGGCAGGTGCCCGCGCTGCCGGGGATATGTCCGAGGAAGCCCCGGATACGCATAAAGAGACGGAGATGCTCATTTTTTCGGAGAATTTCTCCTGCCCGTATGACGGAACCTCGATTGCAGAGATCGAGCCGAGATCCTTCTCCTTCAACAACCCCTATGGCGCATGCCCGGAGTGCACGGGACTGGGCTACAAGATGGAGTTTGACGAGAATTTGATGATCCCGGACAAGTCGCTGAGCATCGATCAGGGAGCCATTGTGGTGCCCGGATGGCAGTCATCGAAGGCGGAGGGATCCTTTACGCGGGCCCTTCTGGTCGCGCTTGCGGATGCCTATGGATTCAGACTGGATACACCATTCCGGGATTATCCGAAGAAGATCCATGATATCCTGATCTACGGGACAGGCGGGCGTGAGGTCGCCGTCCATTATAAGGGTCAGAGGGGCGAGGGCGTCTACAATGTCGCGTTCGAGGGCCTGATCAGCAATGTGCAGAGACGTTACCGGGAGACGTTCGGGGAAGCCATGAAGGCGGAATACGAGACATTCATGCGTGTGACGCCCTGTCCGGCCTGCCATGGGCAGCGTCTGAAGAAGGAGGCACTTGCCGTCACGATCGGCGGGAAAAACATCTACGAGATGACGAACATGTCCGTGGCGGACCTGCTCGAGTATCTGAGCACGGCTGATCTGGGACTGTCGACGCAGATGATGCAGGTCGGCGACCAGATTCTGAAGGAGATCCGGGCACGCGTCCGGTTTCTGAACGATGTCGGCCTCGATTATCTGTCTCTGGGAAGGGGAACCGCAACCCTTTCCGGCGGAGAAGCACAGCGGATCCGGCTTGCGACGCAGATCGGATCCGGGCTGGTCGGGGTGGCCTACATCCTGGACGAGCCGTCCATCGGCCTGCACCAGCGGGATAATGACAAGCTTCTGAAAACGCTGCTCCGCCTCCGGGATCTGGGCAACTCTGTTCTGGTTGTCGAGCATGACGAGGACACGATGCGCGCGGCAGACTTCATCGTCGATGTCGGACCGGGTGCGGGAGAGCACGGCGGACAGATTGTGGCAACCGGGACAGCGGAGGAGATCATGAAGTGCCCGCAGTCCATCACCGGCAAGTATCTCTCCGGTGAGCTGAGAATCCCGATTCCGAAGACCCGGAGGAAACCGGCCGGCTGGCTGACCGTACGGGGCGCTGAGGAACATAATTTGAAAAACATCGATGTGAAATTCCCGCTCGGGGTCTTCACCTGTGTGACAGGTGTGTCAGGCTCCGGGAAGAGCTCCCTGGTCAATGAGATCCTCTACAAGGATCTGGCGAACCGGCTCAACCGGGCTCGTCACATTCCGGGAAAGCACAGGGGAATCGAGGGCTATGAGGCCCTCGACAAGGTGATCAACATCGATCAGTCGCCGATCGGCAGGACGCCGCGCTCCAACCCGGCAACCTATACCGGTGTGTTCGATCAGATCCGGGATCTGTTCGCGGCGACGCAGGAGGCGAAGGCGAGAGGATACAAGAAGGGCAGATTTTCATTCAACGTCAAGGGCGGACGCTGCGAGGCCTGCGGCGGGGACGGCATCATCAAGATTGAGATGAACTTCCTGCCGGATGTCTATGTACCCTGCGAGGTCTGCCATGGTCAGCGGTACAACCGCGAGACGCTGGAGGTCCACTACAAGGGGAAGAACATCTATGAGGTGCTGAACATGACGGTGGAGGAGGCGCTGAAGTTCTTTGACCATGTGCCGTCCATCCGCAACAAGATTCAGACCCTGTACGATGTCGGGCTGGGATACATCCGGCTGGGGCAGCCGTCGACCGAGCTCTCCGGCGGGGAGGCGCAGCGCATCAAGCTGGCGACCGAGCTGGCGAGAAGGTCCACCGGCAGGACGATCTACATTCTGGATGAGCCCACAACAGGGCTGCACTTTGCGGATGTGAGCAAGCTGGTGGAGATCCTGCAGCGGCTCACGGATGGCGGAAACACAGTCGTTGTCATCGAGCACAATCTGGATGTCATCAAGACGGCAGATTACCTGATCGACATGGGGCCGGAAGGCGGAGACGGCGGCGGAACCGTGATCGCACAGGGGACGCCGGAGGAAGTCGCAAAGGTGAAGCATTCGTACACCGGTTTCTATGTCGCGAAGATGCTCAGACAGGCGAAAGAACCGGCGCCGGAAAAGACACAGGAAAAGGCATGACAGCAGCGGCAGACTGCCGCATCAGTAAAACCGCCGCGGCGGGGCGAGCATGGAGAACGTTATGGAGAATACAGCAAAAGCAGTCGGGCTCTGCATGAAGGATGAGGCTGCGCAGGTTGTGCGGACCATCCTGGATGATTATCAGGGCGGACGTGCCATCGATAAGATCAGCAGCGCACAGGCGCCGAACCGGGATGTGGTCATCCGGATTCTGCATGAGCTCTTTCAGGTCATCTATCCGGGGTACTACAGGGATCCAAACAACAAGGGCCGTGTCTACAACGTGGAGGCGCAGATATCGACTGTTGTCGACGACGTTATCATCAATCTTGAGGAACAGGTTGAGATCGCGCTCCGGTATACCAATGAGTTTACGGGGCGCTCCGGAAAGGAGCTGAGGGCTGAGTCTCAGAAGATTGCCATCGAGTTCGTCCGCCGGATCCCAAAGATCAGGGAATATCTGGACACGGACCTTCAGGCGATTTTGGACGGCGACCCGGCCGCGTATTCCAAGAGCGAGATTATCCTCAGCTACCCGGGCATGTATGCCATCACGGTCTACCGCTGCGCGCATGAACTCTACAAGCTCCACGTTCCGATGATCCCGCGCATTCTCTCCGAGCATGCGCACAGCAAGACAGGCGTGGACATCCATCCCGGCGCGACAATCGGAAAGTATTTCATGATTGACCATGCGACAGGTGTCGTGGTCGGCGAGACAACGATCATCGGAGAGCACGCGAAGATCTATCAGGGCGTGACAATCGGGGCACTTTCAACCAGACTGGGTCAGAAGCTTCAGGGCAGGAAACGCCATCCGACGATCGAGGACAATGTCACAATCTATTCCGGGGCATCCATCCTTGGCGGGGAGACAATTATCGGGCACGATGCGGTCATCGGCGGCAACTGCTTCATCACCGCCTCGGTGCCGCCGTACACCAAGGTGAATGTCAAGAACCAGGAAATGGTGCTCAATCAGGGAAAGGGCGTTCCGGAGAAGGTGGAAGCCGAAGACTCAGGCTGGTTCTACGTCATCTGAACAGCCGGGCGATAAGCCTGACATGACAGGAGGGAGGCGCGTAAGCTCATGAGAATATCCTGCATCTGCTTTACGGAAAAGGGAGCACAAACCGCTCTGATGATTCGTCATGCACTGAATGATGCATCTACAGATATCGATGTGTGGACGGAGAGAAAGTCGAAGACCGCGGACGAGGAGGTTCATGTTGTCAGCAAGAACATCCATGCGTGGATGGCGGATCATTTTCTGACAGACGATGCGATCATCTTTGTCGGGGCTGTCGGGATTGCGGTGAGGCTGATCGCCCCGCAGATTCAGTCGAAGACAACAGACCCGGCGATTGTTGTGGTCGATGAGGGGGGCAGGTGGGCGATCTCCCTGCTGTCCGGACACCTGGGCAGGGCAAATGACCTTGCGCGGCGGACTGCCGCAGGGATCGGGGCGGAGGCGATTGTAACGACCGCAGCCGATTTGCACGCGGCATTCGCGGTGGATGAATTTGCGAGGGAGAACAACTGTGTGATCGGCAGCATGGAGCTGGCCAAGGAGGTCTCCTCCGCGGTGTTGGGCGGACGGCCTGTCGGTTTTTATGCAGATCCGCTCCTTCCGGTTGACGGTACATGCCCGGAGGAACTGACCTGCTATCCGCCGGGGACGGAGCCCTACACAGAGGAAGGGTGTGAGGACAGGCCGGTGCTTGGGATTACGATGTCCCTGAACAGTCAGGTGCCGTATTTTCAGAGCAATCTTTCGCTGGTGCCGAAGGCTGTGGTACTTGGTGTGGACTGCAGAAGAGGTGTGGCTGCGGAGGAGCTGGAGCGGTTTCTGTTCAATTTCCTGGATGTGTCGGGGGTCAGCATTGAAGCCATCTGTAAGGTGGCAAGCGTCGATCTGAAGGCGCAGGGACCAGCCATCCGGTATTTCTGCGAAAAGCAGGCGCTTCCTCTTGAAACCTACACGGCATCCCAGCTGATCCGGGTGCCGGGGAAATTCAGCGCATCGTCATTTGTCGAAAAGACAATCGGCGTGGACAATGTCTGTGAGCGGGCAGCGGTGCTCGGAGCAATGGACAGAGAGCTCCCTGGCAAGCTGATTGTGGAAAAGAAAGCGTACAACGGTATGACGGCGGCTCTGGCACTGGTGCCAAGGCTGTATCACTGGAAATCATCCGTTTTCCAGACCAGGTGATGGAGAGCGCCATGGAGTTCAAGGCCGCTGAAGTGATTCTGCCGCAGCGCTTCATACAGGACGATGGCGGCGGAGTTGCACAGGTTGAGGGAGCGCTCGCCTGCCATCATGGGGATACGGATGCAGTCTTCCTCGTGTGCGGTCAGAATTTCCTCCGGGATGCCGCGGCTTTCCGGCCCGAACATGATAAAATCATCCGGTCCGAAGGAAACATCCGTATAGATCTGGTGGGCCTTCGTGGTTGCCAGCCAGACACGGTGGCCGACGGAAGCGCGGCAGAATGCCGTATAGTCTTCATGGACAGTCGGATGGAGCCGCGGCCAGTAGTCGAGCCCTGCCCGCCGGATATACTTGTCGGTCAGCTGAAAACCGAGTGGTTTGATCAGATGAAGTCCTGCACCGGAAGCGACGCACGTCCTTCCGATATTGCCGGTGTTGTATGGAATTTCGGGTTCATAAAGCACAATGTTCAGCATATCTGATATCCTTCAGAAACTCATTTTTTCCCTCGTTTACGGTCATTCATTTTATCACGAATCGGGAAAGATGGAGAACAGCCGGCCTGTCTCCGTTTCCGGCCGTGTGGAACGCAAAACCTGATATTCGGTTGAAAAAGGACATCAGCTTCGGTAGAATAGGAACATCAGCCGCCGGATGAAGGACCGATTCCGGCAGCCAATCCAGGTGCAGCCATCTTGACGGCTAAGAGTGTGAAACGTGTACAGCAGGCATTCTGAGCAGGAAAGAGTCCGGGACCGAAGGATGAACAGGACTCCTCTGCGCAGGATGCAGAGGAGTCTTTTATTATGATCAAACTGGCAATCTACGGCAAAGGCGGAATCGGAAAGTCGACGGTAACCTCGAATCTTTCTGCGGCCTTCGCCATGCGCGGGAAGAAGGTCATCCAGATCGGCTGTGATCCGAAGGCGGATTCTACAGGAAACCTGCTGGCCGGAAAATCGCTGATGCCGGTGATGAATTATCTCCGCGAGCATGATGAGGATCCGACATCGCTCGAGGAGATCACTGCAAGAGGATTCGGGAACGTTCTGTGCATCGAGACAGGCGGGCCGACGCCGGGGCTCGGGTGCGCAGGCCGGGGAATCATCTCCACATTCAATCTGCTGGATGATCTGAGGCTTCTTGAGAGGGAGAAGCCGGATGTGGTGCTCTTTGATGTCCTCGGGGATGTGGTGTGCGGCGGTTTTGCCGCTCCGATCCGGGAGGGCTATGCCGAGAAGGTTCTGATTGTCACGAGCGGGGAGAAGATGGCGCTGTACGCTGCCGGAAACATCAACAACGCGGTGCTGAATTTTGAGGATCGGGGCTATGCTTCTGTCGAGGGAATCATCCTGAACCGGAGAAATGTCGAGTCGGAGCGCGAGAAGGTGGAGACCTTCGCTCGTGAAAGGGGATTGCGTATTGTGGCGGACATCCCGCGGGACAGGGCGTTCCAGACAGCAGAGGACCAGGGCAGGACGATTGTCGAGCTGGATCCGGATGGCGCAATCGCATTGAAGTTTTTCGATCTGGCAGACCGGCTGCTGGCGGAAGAAGCCGGCGGAATGACGAGCGGGACGGATACACCTCACGGATTTGGAAAACTGGAGGACTGCGGATGCCCGATGTGAGACAGAAGACAGGCGGCTGCAAGACAGAAGACCTGTTTCAGAAAGGTACTGGCGCCGGCTGCGGCGCGGTGCATAAGCCGGGCGGCTGTACGGTTGAGGAGCTCAACAGACTGGGGCCGGAGGGGATACCTGAGGAGTATGTGACATCCTCCCACCTGGTGTACAACTCACCGGCGACGCTGGCCTATAACTCTCCCGGAGCGGAGGGCTTCGGTGTCAAGCGGGCCGGGCTTGCGGTACCGGGCTCGATCATGCTGATTGTATCGCCGGGCTGCTGCGGACGGAACACGGCGGAGATCACAAAAATCAAGGGATATGAGGAACGCTTCTTCTATCTGGAGATCGGTGAGACCGACCTTGTGACCGGGCGCCACCTGAAGGTGATTCCGCAGGCAGTGGCGGAGATTGTAGAAAGCTGCCGTGTTCAGCCTTCTCTGGTGATGATCTGCATCACCTGCGTGGATGCGCTTCTCGGGACCGATATGGAGCGGGTCGCCCGGAAGGCGGAGACCCTGGTTCAGATCCCGGTGCGTCCCTGCTACATGTATGCGCTGACAAGGGAGGGGAGGCGGCCGCCGATGGTGGCGGTCCGTCAGTCGCTCTATTCGCTTCTGCCCAGTCAGAAGCGAATCCGGTCAAGTGTGAATCTGCTCGGCTTTTTTGCCCCTGTCGATCCAGACTGTGAGCTGTTTGGGATGCTTCGGGGGATTGGCGTGAAAACGATCCGGCAGATCTCTACCTGTGAGAACATCGGGGAATTCTACCGGATGGGTGAGGCCAACTTCAATCTGGTGCTGAACCCGGAGGCGCAGGATGCCGCGGATGATCTGAGCAGGAGGCTTGGCATCCCATCGGTTGCCCTGACCCGGTTCTATGGAGCAGACCGTATCGCGCGGCAGTACCGGGCGCTCTCAGCCGCACTTGGGGTAAAATGGAGCTGCGGGGAGGGCCGCCAGGAGGCAGAGGAGGCGCTTGCCAGTCTGAAGAGGCGCTATCCGAAGCTGGTTTTCTCGATCGGGGAAGTTGTGAATGCAAATCCATTTGAACTGGCCCTGGCCCTTTCGGAGACAGGCTTCTGTGTCCGGGAGATTTTCGCCAACCCGGCTCCGGAATATGCCTGGTACATCGGCAGGCTGGCAGAGCGTTCGCCTCAGACGATGGTATATTCCAACATGGAACCGACCATGATCTACTACGACATCGCGGAGGGCGGAGAGCTGCCCTATGCCGTGGCGGTCGGAAAGGATGCGGGGTACTACCACCCGGATGCAGCATTTGTTCCCTGGAATACAGATGAGCAGCCCTTCGGGTACGCAGGCCTCCGCAGGCTTGCCGAGGCGATCCTCTCGTCCTGCGAGGAACGATATGGCTGAGGCGCAGACACCAGGCTGAAGGCGGCTTACGCAGCGGCCAGCCGGTGCAGTGGGAAAATGACTTTACAAAGCACAGTGAAGAAGGGAGGACAAGTACATGAGGGGACTGCGGAAAGTCCTGACGCCCTTTGCACCCGACCAGTCAGGGGCGGAGTCTGTCCTCTATGAGCTTGGCGGGATCATTGTCATCCTGGATGCCGGCGGCTGTGCCGGGAATATCTGCGGGTTCGACGAACCCAGGTGGTCCAGCAGAAAATCAGCGGTCTTCTCAGCAGGGCTGAGGGATATGGACGCCGTGATGGGACGGGACAGGCTTCTTGTGAAGAAGATCTGCCGGTGTGCAGAGAAGATCGACGCCCGTTTTATCGCGGTGATCGGCACGCCGGTTCCGGCTGTGATCGGAACAGATCTGAGCGCGGTCAAGCGAATGATCGAGGCACAGATCAGCCTGCCGGTCCTTACGATGGCAACGGATGGCATGCATCTGTACGACCGGGGCGTGCAGCTGGCGTACATGGCCCTTCTCAGAGAGCTGGACCGCCGGGGGATGCTTGAAGAACCAGGAAACTCGGACCAGAAACCTGACAGGGCGGCGGGACATGCGAACCAGAATCCGGACGGGGCAGCGAGAGACATGGAGCGGCAGCCTGACGGGGCGGCGGGACGCATGGAGTCGGCGGCGTTCCCGGATGGAAGAAGAACCAGGCGGGCAGGTGTCTTTGGCGTCACACCGCTTGATCTGCCGGATGGACAATGCGCGGAGCTGATCCGGCTGGCGCTTCAGGCAGAGGGCTATGACGAGGTGATTTTGTATGGAGACGGCGTGGCTCTGGAGGATTACAGGCGGGCCGGGGAAAATGACGTCAACATCGCCGCCTCACCGGACGGTTTGGAAGCCGTTCATTTTCTGAATCAGCGGTTTGGGACGCCGGTTGAGGTGCGTTTTCCGGGTGCGGTGCGCATGCTGGAAAGAGCAGAGCGTGAAAGGTCAGACCGTGAAAAAGCAGACTATAACAGACCAGACTGTGAAAGGCCAGAGAGACAAGGAAAGTCCTGCACGCTGATTGTCCAGAGCCAGATTCTGGGATGCTCCATCCGTGAGGCACTCATAAAGCAGGAGCCTGGACAGAGAATTGTGGTGGCAAGCTGGTTTGAAATGGACCAGGGGCTGATGCAGCCGGGGGATGTCCGCCTGCGGGAGGAAGATGACTTCACGCACCTGGTTCAGATGCTTAAGCCAGACAGGATGATCGCAGACCGTGTGATGGAGAGACTGATCCCGGCGTTTGAAGGGACATTTGTTCATCTGCCGCAGTTTGCCGTCTCCGGAAAGAGCGAGGCAGCCGTCTGAAGTTGATCCGCCGGCGCCGTCAGCCCGACCGCAGGGGGCGGACAAGAGGCCGGTGGCCGGGCTGAAACAGGCAGGGCTGAACAAAACAAACAGAGGCGAGAGAACCAAACTGCAGCAGGAAGGCTGGATGGACAGGCACAGGGATGGAGAAGACCGAGAGAAGACAGATCAGAGTATACGGAATCGTTCAGGGGGTTGGGTTTCGGCCTGCCGTTGACCGCCATGCTCATGCGCTTGGAATCCGGGGGACGGTGGCCAACCGGGGAAGCTTTGTGGAAATCAACGCGGAGGGTGTGCCCTCTGTTCTCGATGAATTTGAGAAGCGTGTGAAAGAACAGCCGCCGGAGCGGGCGGTCATCCTGAAAATGGATGTGAAGCTGCTGGAACAAAGCCCTGCCGCCGGATTCGGGGACATAGCGGGACAGAGCCAGGGGTCGGATGGCTTCCGGATCGTCGAGAGTGAGAAAACCTCTGGGGAGATTTTCATATCGCCGGACATTGCCATCTGTGATACCTGCAAGGCGGAACTCTTTGACAAAAACAGCAGGCGGTATCTTCACCCTTTCATCAACTGTACATGCTGCGGGCCGCGTTTCTCGCTTCTGGAGGTGCTTCCCTATGACCGGGAACGCACATCGATGAAAAAGTTTCCGATGTGCCCGCAGTGCCGCCGGGAATACTTTGACCCAAAGTCACGTTTCTATGATGCACAGCCGGTCTGCTGCAACGACTGTGGACCGCAGGTGTATCTGATCGAGCGAGCAGGAGAGACTGACAGGAGGATTTCTGTCCGAGGCGCCGCGGCCATCAGCCGGGCACGGCAGATTCTGGTGCAGGGCGGAATCATTGCTGTGAAGGGAATTGGCGGCTTTCATCTCGCATGCAATGCAGCAGACGAGGATGCGGTGACGCGCCTCAGAAGGCTGAAGAGACGGCCGATGAAACCGTTTGCCGTCATGGCGAGAGATGAGGCGGTTTGCAGGCGGGAGTGTGAAGTTTCCCCTGAGCAGCACCAGATTCTGACAGGTCATCAGAAACCGATCCTTCTACTTCCAAAGAAGGCAGGAGGCCGGATCTGCAGCGCTGTGGCACCGGACATCCCGACCATCGGCATGATGCTTCCGTATGCGCCGATTCAGCTTCTGCTTTTCACCTATGAGGACGCCTGGCAGGAACGAATGCCGGATGTGCTCGTCATGACGAGCGGCAATGCATCCGGCGCGCCGATTGCCTCAAACGATGCGGAGGCACTGGATGAGATCGCAGGCTTCTGCGACGCCATTCTGTCCAACAACCGGGACATCCGGATCCGGACGGACGATTCGGTCATGGATTTTTACGACCATGCGCCGTATATGATTCGCCGTTCAAGAGGATACGCGCCGCTCCCATTTCTGGTGAGCCGGCCGTATCAGGGACAGGTGCTCGGGATTGGCGGAGAGCTGAAGAACACGTTCTGTCTTGGAAAGGATCAGATTTTCTACCCGTCTGCCTATGTCGGAGATCTGGCGGACCTGCGGACGGTGAAGGCGCTTGAGGACGCGGTCAAAAAGACAGAGACGCTTCTGGAAATGAAGCCGCAGGTCATCGCGGCGGATCTTCACCCGAAGTATAACTCGACCCTGGTGGCGGAGAAGCTGGCGGAGGAGCGCGGGATTCCGCTTCTGCGCGTGCAGCATCACTATGCACATGTGCTCTCCTGCATGGCCGAAAATGACTATCTGGAGCCTGTCATCGGTGTTTCATTTGACGGAACCGGATTCGGGACGGATGGTACCATCTGGGGCGGCGAGTTCCTGCTGTCGGATATCGGACACTTTGAGCGGGGCGGTCACATCGCGCCGTTCTGGCAGATCGGCGGCGACACGGCGGCAAGGGAAGGCTGGCGGATTGCGGTATCCATGCTGCAACAGATCTTCGGCGCCGGGGCAGATGACCTCATCCGCCGCCTCGGGCTGTGTGACGAAATGGCAGCAGGCGCCTTGAAGGTACTCTTTACCCGGAAAATCAACGCGGTACAGTCTACCAGTGCGGGCAGGCTGTTTGATGCCGTCAGCGCAATCCTGGGAATCCGGCGGGCATCCACATATGAGGGGGAGGCAGCCACGGCGCTGATGTACAGCGCCATGCGGGGGAGAGCGCATGCAGCCGGCAGCCTGGCTTCTCTACCGGGGCTCTGCAGGGACAGAGACAGTCTGGCGCATAGCCGGCAGGCAGTAGAAGCGGGTGGACAGCCGCAGCCGGATGTCCTGCCGACTGATTCACTCGTGCGGGCGCTTGTCCTGGCAAAGCTGGACGGAGCCGGAAGCGAAGAACTGGCATATGAATTCCACAGGGGGCTGGCACAGATGATTGTGCGGGAAACAGTTTCGCTCAGCGAAAGAACGGGCGTGAAGACGGCGGCTCTGACAGGGGGCGTTTTCCAGAACCGGCTCCTTCTGGAGCTTGTGGAGAAAGGGCTTCAGGCAGAAAAGATTCAGGTGCTGCGCCACCATCTGGTTCCCCCGAATGACGGCGGCATCGCGCTGGGACAGGCACTCTATGCGATGGCGGCGCTGGGACAGGAAAACGGCGTGTAGCCGCCTGCTTAGCAGCGATCATAACATAGCTGGAGACAACAGGAAGGAAGAGAAAGAGATGTGTGTAGGGTTATCGGCAAAGGTTGTCAGTGTGAAGGATGATGTGGCGATTGTGGATGCCAGTGGTGCCAGACGAAAAGTCTCAGCGGCATTGCTTTCGGATCTGGAACCGGGCGACTTTGTGATGGTGCATGCGGGGACGGCGATCGCGAAGATTACGGACGATGACGAGGAAGAATCGGGGGCACTGCTCGACTTACTGTGAGCGTACCACGTCGTATGACAGGGAGGAAGCTGTGAACCAGACGATTGAGCGGGCAAAGGAAATTCTGACACGGTACGACGGGCCGCACTGCCGGATCATGGAGGTCTGCGGAACCCATACCCATGAGATTTTCCGGCAGGGAATCCGCCGGATTCTGCCCGAACAGATTGAATTGATATCCGGACCGGGATGCCCTGTCTGTGTGACACCAGTAGGCTTCATCGATGAAGCCATCTGGCTGGCGCTTGAGAAGGGTGTGACGGTCTGTACATTTGGCGACCTCGTCCGGGTGCCGGGTACAGAAGCTTCGCTTCAAACCGCGAGGGGGAAAGGCGCAGCCGTCAAGGTGGTCTACACACCACTCGATGCAGAGCGGTACGCTGCAGAGCACCCTGATAAGCAGGTTGTGTTTCTGTCGGTTGGTTTTGAGACGACAACGCCGTCTGCCTGTCTGGCGGTCCGGAAGGCACAGCAGGACGGGATCCGGAATTTTTCACTTCTGACGGCCAATAAGACAATGCCCGGTGCCTATGAGGCGATGAAGGACTCCACCGATCTGTTTCTGTATCCGGGACATGTCCATGCCATTACCGGAACCGGAATCTGTGAAAAGCTGGCAGAGGAAGGCGTGAGCGGCGTCTGTGCCGGGTTCACGGCGAGCGAACTGCTGGCCGCGCTGGCGGTGGCGGTTACCCGTTATCAGGAAGGAAAACCGTTCTTTGTGAACTGCTATCCGAGGGTCGTCCGGCCGGAGGGAAGTCCGAAGGCACAGTCGCTTGTGGCGGCGATGATGGAGCCGTGCGATGAGGAATGGCGGGGAATCGGCGTCATTCCAGGCTCCGGCATGAGACTGAAGGAGTCCTGTCAGATGTATGACGCAAGAGTCAGGTTCCGGGTTCCGGAGATGGCAGGCCGTGCGAACCCGGCCTGCCGGTGCGGGCAGGTGCTGAAGGGTGAACTTCTTCCGCCCCAGTGCAAGGTGTTCGGGAAAGCCTGCACACCGGAGCACCCGGTCGGCGCCTGCATGGTATCGTCGGAAGGCGCCTGCTCCGCCTGGTATCTGTATGGGCAGAATCTGTGAAAAACCGAATCTTCGGATGAAGGGAGCAAGTATGACAGATACGATCACGATGGCGCACGGCGCCGGTGGGAAACAGACATCGGAGCTGATTCACGGCATCTTTGAAAAGCACCTTGGCAATGAATATTTCACGGCAGACGATGCGGCTGTGCTGCCGCCAGTCTGCGGCCGCCTTGCAATGACAACGGACGGTTTCATCGTGTCGCCGCAGTTTTTCCCCGGCGGGAACATCGGAAAGCTCAGCATCTGCGGCACGGTCAACGATCTCTCCTGCATGGGGGCCCGTCCGCTGTACATGACCTGTGCCTTTGTGATTGAAGAAGGGTTCCGGATTGACGAGCTGGATCAGATTGCGGCAGCAATGGCAAAGACAGCCGGTGAGGCAGGCGTCCGGCTGGTGGCGGGAGATACGAAGGTCGCCGGAAAGGGACAGTGCGGCGGTGTCTTCATCACGACAACCGGCGTCGGGGAAATTGTGGAAGGTGTACGGATGTCCGGCGCCTGCGCCAGACCAGGGGATGCCGTGATTGTGACAGGGGATATCGGCCGCCATGGGACAGCGATCCTGCTGGCGCGGGATGATTACGGCATAGAGGCAGAGGTGACAAGCGACTGTGCTCCGCTCTGGAAACCGGTCGAGGCTGTTTTGTCATCTGGTCTCAGACCGCATGTCATTCGTGATGCGACCAGAGGCGGTGTCGGGACTGTGCTCTACGAGATCGCGGCAGAGTCGGGTGTCGGTATCCGGCTGGAGACCGAGAAGATCCCGGTTCAGCCGGCTGTCCGGGGTGTGACAGGCATGCTGGGGCTGGAGCCGCTCTACCTTGCCTGTGAGGGGCGGCTTGTGATTATCTGCCCACAGGAAGAGACCGGAAGATTGATGGAAATTCTTCACGGCCAGACCTGCACCGAGGGAGCTGCTGTGATCGGCTGTATCACGGCGGAGAACAAAGGACGGGTCGTCATGACGACCCAGATCGGGGCACAGACCCTGCTGCCGGAGCCGGGAAATGAGCTTCTCCCCCGGATCTGCTGAATGGCGGGGTATTGAAGGCGGGATGATGGAGAGTTTCTCCGGTATCCTTGACTTCGAACCTGACAGAAATGGCGGGGTATTGAAGGCATGATAATGGGGAGAGCAGAGCCCCGGGACAGACGAACCGTAAAGCAGAAGGAAGCAGGAAGGAGGGACAGGATGCTGACCAGAATCGGACCGCAGGAAGAGCAGGTATGCTGCCAAAAGTCAGGCTGCGGAAATCCGGAGCGTCCGGCTCACTGCACATCTGAGGCACTGGTGCGGATCGGCGATGCCTGCTTCCCGAGACCGTTCCCATGGAGGCTGGAATACAACTGCCCGGTTCATGAGAACTGGAACATTGTCCACACCGGCATGCTGATCCCACAGACGCGCCAGATCTATGTCTGCTCGCAGAACTGCCTGCGGGGCGTCATCATGACAGCCGGGGAGATGGACTGTGCGGGCCGCATTTCCTCGGTGATGCCGACAGAGCGGGAAGTCGTCGGCGGAAGGCTTGAGAAAGTCACGATTGAGGGGACAAGCGATCTGATAGACCGCCTGCAGGAGCGGCCAAGAGCAGTGGAACTGTTTCTGGTCTGTATGCATCATCTGTGCGGAGCCGATGAACGGTACATTCTGAAGGAGCTTCGAAGAAGGTTTCCGGATATTGACTTCATGGGCTGCTGGATGGACCCGATCATGCAGAAGGTGTCACTGACGCCGGAGCAGAAACAGAGAAAAAGCATGATGGCGGTGATTCCGAAGAGGCCGGTGAACCGCCGGTCTGTCAGTGTTTTCGGGGACAACCTTCGCCTTCCGCAGACATCCGACCTCACCAGGGTGCTGGGAAGGCTAGGCATCCATGTGCGGCAGGTCATGGACTGCAGAGACTATGATGCCTACCTGGATATGGGGGACAGCTTTCTCTATCTCACCCGCTCGCCGTTGTCTGTCTACGGCCTTCGGGCGCTTGCCGAAAAAAACGAACGTCCGTATCTCTACATCCCTCCTGTGGCACTGGATGGCCAGATAAAGGAAGCCCTCCAGAGTCTGTTGACGGCAGCCGGACAGTCAGGCGAGGCGATGGATGAGAAGCTTTTTGCATTTCTGGAACAGGAGAAGGCGTCCGCCAGACAGGCCTTCGCCCAGGCCAGGGCTGTGATCGGAAATACGGAGGTGTGGCTGGACTATCTTGCATGTCCGCGTCCGCTGAGCATGGCGAGGCGGCTGCTGGAGGAGGGGTTCCGGGTGACAAGAGTCTGCCTCGACAGCATCAGCCCGGAGGAACAGGCGGATTTTGAATGGCTGAAAGTGCAGGCACCGGACCTTCTGCTGCAGTCAACCAGCCATGTCGAGGCCAGGCAGAGAGCACGCATTGCGCCAGATATGCAGCAGGGAAAGCCGGAAGAATGCCGCATTCTGGCGCTCGGACCCAAGGCTGCTTTCTTCGCTGGTACGCCTTTCTTTGTGAACTGGATCGAATATGACGGGAACTGGGGCTATGATGGCCTGAGAAAACTTGCATCGGCAGTGATCGATGCATATCAAAGGCCGAAGGACCTGCGCGATACGGTTCAGCGGAAGGGGCTCGGCCTGCCGTCGCTCCCGGGAAGGGAGGAGGACAGAGACCATGTCTGTGCGCCTTCTTCCTCGGACATAACTGCTTCCGCCAAAGGGAGGGGAGGAGTCCGATGAAGGAAGCGTACAGAATTCTGCCGGTCTGCGCCGGGGATGTTTCAGGAATCGCCTCTGCCCTCTATGAGCTGGGCGGGATGGTTGTGATTCATGACCCCTCCGGCTGCAACTCAACCTACAATACACATGATGAGATCCGCTGGTACGACCAGGAAAGCTACATCTTCATATCCGGTCTCAATATGCGGGATGCCATCCTTGGAAATGACCGGAAGTTCATCGACGATATCGTGGAGGCGGCTGGAGAGCTGGATCCGGAGCCCTGTTTTATTGCGATCTGCAACTCTCCGGTTCCTTATCTGAACGGGACCGATTTTCAGGGAATCTGCCGGATTGTAGAGGAACGGAGCGGAATCAAAACGTTCTATGTGCCCGGGAACGGGATGCACGATTATGTCAGAGGAGCGGGGCGTGCCTTCCTGGAATACGCGCGTCGGATGCTGCCAGCACCCGGTCAGGGAACTGGCAGCAGCGCAGAGCTGGCTGTCAGCCTGAAGGCCACTTGTTGCACTGATTCGGTTTCGGGCCAGAAAGCCGACCGTGGCGCACAATTGCCAGTCAGTGAAAGGGTGTCCTGTGGAGCAGAGTCTTCAGTCAGATTGCAGGCCGTGCGTGATATGGATTCTCAGGGTTTTGTACCGGGGACCGGACAGTCCCGCAGGCCAAGAGTGTGTGTGCTGGGAGCAACACCGCTGACATATGGAAACCGAAAGACGATTCCGCACCTGAGGTGTATCCTTCAAAAGGCTGGATTCGATGTGACGGCGGTCTGGGCGATGGGCAGTACGCCGCAGGAAATTTACAGATCGACAGATGCAGATGTAAATCTGGTTATCTCTGACACGGGCATCCTGGCTGCAAGGTATTTGAAGGAAACGTATGGGATCCCGTTCGTTGCGGGGGCGCCTGTCACGCGGAAACTGTGGGCAGAACTTGCTAGAAAGCTGAGAGAAGCGGCAGAGCAGCCCCTCCAGCTTCAGCAGGATGAAACCGCCCTCCTGATGCGGGGAGATGCGGAGGGGACGCGTAACGGCGGAAAATCTGTTTCCATCTTAATCGGAGAGGCCGTTCTGTCTGCTTCGTTGGCAGCGTCTGCGAGGGGGACAGCGATGATCCTGTGCCCATTTCCGGACAGCAGGCCGCTGCTTGGACCTGAAGACAGGTTCTTTGATGGCGAAGAAGAGCTGACCGAATGCATCAACGATGTCCGGCGGAATCATCCGGATGCAGTGATCGATATCTGGGCGGATCCTATGTACAAATGCGTCCTTCCGGCAGATCTGGTATTCCATCCTCTTCCTGCACTGGCATGTTCAGGGCGCCTGTACAGGACACAGTTTCCGGATTATTTTGGCTGGGTCGAAGGGGAAGGCATGCAGGATAACCTGTGGAGAAGACATGGGGCATGCACCATCTGAAAAGACCGGTGCATACGAAATAAGGGGGATAAGGCCATGGGCATGATGAGCGAGGTACCATCTTCAGAGCGGGTGCAGATTGGCTTCTTCGGCATCCGGAACGCGGGAAAGTCCAGTGTGGTGAATGCGGTGACCGGACAGAATCTGTCTGTGATTTCCGACACGCCGGGGACGACCACGGATCCGGTCCGCAAGGCAATGGAAATCTCGCCCATCGGACCGGTGGTGGTCATCGATACGCCAGGCTTTGATGATGAGGGGGAGCTTGGGACATTGCGTGTCGCGAAGACGAAGGAAACGCTGAGACGGGTGGACGTTGCGGTCCTGGTGGTGGACAGCACACTCGGGATGAGGCCGAAGGACAGGGAGCTTCTGGATATTTTTGAGAAGCTGCGCATTCCATACATTGTCGCCCTGAACAAGACTGACCTGATGCTGCAGGTGCCGGAAGCGCAGGCGGGGATGGCCGGCGCGGTCTGTCAGAGCCGGGCATCATCGGGAACAGCAGAAGACCTGAAGCAGTCAGGCAGCGAGGCGGGACAGCGGACTGTACCTCACGCGGAGCTTGCGGTCAGCGCGAAAACGGGCTGGCATATCCGGGAGCTGAAGGATCTGATCGGAAGGCTGGGGAAGGCTAAGATCAGCTCGCTCGGACTCCTTGACGGCCTGATTGAGCCGGGCGATCTGTTTGTGCTGGTCATCCCGCAGGATGCCTCCGCACCGAAGGGACGGCTGATTCTGCCGGAGCAGATGGTGATTCATGAGATTCTGGATCATGCCAGCATGGCGCTCTGCTGTCAGCCGCCGCAGCTTCGGCAGACACTCGCCTTTCTTGCGCAGTCCGGGAAGAAGATCCGGATGGTGATCACTGATTCGCAGGCTTTCTCTGAGGTGTCAAAGGCTGTGCCGGAGGAGATCCCGCTTGCGTCCTTCTCCATTCTGATGGCACGCTACAAGGGTGTCCTGGAGGAAGCAGCCAGAGGCGTGAAGGCGGTAGACATGCTTCAGGATGGCGACAAGGTTCTGATGTCAGAAGGCTGCACACATCACAGGCAGTGTCAGGACATCGGTACCGTGAAGATTCCGGCCTGGCTGCGGGCGTACACGAAGAAGAGCATTTCCATTGAGACCTCCAGCGGCTTCGGTTTCCCGGAGGATCTGAGCCCGTACCGCATGGTGATCCACTGCGGCGGCTGTATGCTGAATGAGAGGGAAGTACAGAGCCGGATGCGGCAGGCGAGGGAGCAGGGTGTTCCATTTACAAACTATGGCATCACGATTGCGTACATGAACGGCATCCTTCAGCGAAGCGCGAAGGCGATCGGCCTTGCACTCTGAGGATGCATGAAAGCCAGGTGCGAGGACAGTTGCCCTGCACTCGGGTGCATGAATACCAGGTGCGAAGGCGTCCAGGCTTGCACGCGGAATGACAGATTGGATATATGGATGACAAACGGAGATCGAATTGAACGGTTATATCGGACGGGTGACCTTCCGGACGAAGAGCTGAGGGCACTTCTCGTCAGTCTGGATCAGAAGGAGTTTGAGCCCCTGTGTGAAAGAGCCTGTGAGGTGCGCGAGAAGGTTTATGGAAAGGAAGTCTACCTCAGAGGGCTGATCGAATTTTCTAACTACTGCAGAAATGACTGCTACTACTGCGGGATCAGGAAGAGCAACCGGCTGGCTGACCGGTACCGTTTGGCTGAGGATGAGATCGTCGCCTGCAGTGATGCAGGATATGAACTCGGTTTTCGAACATTTGTCCTGCAGAGCGGGGAGGATCTTTCCTATACGACAGCGGACATCTGCCGCATCGTCAGCAGGATCCGGAGCCGGCATCCGGACTGCGCGGTCACGCTTTCCATCGGGGAGAAGAGCCGTAGCGAGTATCAGGCCTATTACGATGCCGGAGCAGAGCGGTATCTGCTCCGGCAGGAAACATCCAATCCGGTGCATTACAGAAAACTTCATCCGCCGGGGCTTTCCATCGAGAATCGCAAGCGCTGCCTGTATGACCTTCGGGAGATCGGCTATCAGGTTGGGTGCGGGATCATGGTCGGGACACCGGGGCAGACGCCGGAATATATCATCGAGGATCTTCGATTCATGCAGAAGCTGGATCCTCAGATGATCGGAATCGGTCCCTTTATCCACCACAAGGACACACCGTTTCGGAATCAGCCGGATGGAACGCTTCAGGATACCCTTCACCTGCTGGCAATCCTGCGGCTGATGTTTCCGCATATTCTGCTGCCGGCGACGACGGCGCTTGGGACCATCCATCCACTTGGCCGGGAGATGGGAATCAGGGCGGGAGCCAATGTCGTGATGCCGAATCTCTCGCCGCGCGGCGTCCGGAACAAGTACCTGCTCTATGACGGGAAGATTTGTACCGGTGACGAAGCGGCAGAGTGCAGAGCCTGCATGGAGCGACGGATTGCCGCCACCGGATACAAGGTGGTCGTCAGCCGCGGAGACTACAGAGCCTGACAGAGTAACCGGTCTGCAGGCCGGGCCACTCAACAAATCTCAATAATAGGAGCATGCAATTTCTGTGAGCAATGATGAGACGATAGAGAGAAGACAGGCTGCCGCGCGACGGTCTGATGTGGTTGTGCTGACGGCGTGTCCGGACTACAGTGAGGAACATGCAAGGGCTGCCGTGTGCAGCGCGCTGGAAAAATGGCCGGGCTTTTCAGGGATCAAGCCGGGCGTACGGGTTGCGGTGAAGGTCAACCTGGTAACGGGCGCATCACCGAAGAAAGCTGTGACGACGCACCCGCAGCTGGTGACGGAGTTGTGCCGGCAGCTGACCATGCGCGGCGCTGAGGTGACGGTAGGAGACAGTCCGGGCGGCCTGTTCACAAGGGAAGCCCTCAGGCGGGCGTACCGCGAATCGGGCATGGAACAGATTGAGCAGACTGGCGCAAAACTGAATGATGATATAGAGACGGAGAATGTGACATATCCGGGGGCAGCGGCCGCGCATGTCTTCAGCTGTACATCCTGGCTGAGAAAGGCGGATGTGATCATCAACTTTGCAAAGCTGAAATCACACGGGATGATGCGTCTGACAGCGTCGGTCAAGAACCTGTTCGGAGCTGTCCCGGGGACGACGAAGCCGGAGTACCATATGCGATTTCCAAACGAGACAGCCTTCGCCAACATGCTGATTGATTTGAACGAGGCACTCCAACCGGCATTGAATCTTGTCGATGCAGTCGTCTGCATGGAGGGAAATGGACCGACAGCCGGATCACCCCGCCAGCTGGGCCTGGTTCTTTCATCGGAAAATCCTTACAACCTGGACATGATCTGTGCAGAGCTGACTGGCATGCGTCCTGAGGATGTACCGACAATTCGCTGTGCAGCCAGCCGCGGACTTGGGCCATCCGGGCTTCAGGAGGTTGAGATTTCAGGAGAGCGGCCGGAACAGTGGAAGCTCACCGATTTCCGACAGGCAGACGGCGTCCGGGTTACATTTACAGGGAATGGCGTGCTTGGCCGCCTGCAGGAGGCCATTTTCAGAAGTGCAATGCAGCAGATGCCCAAGGTACATCCGTCCGAGTGCATCGGCTGCAGGAAATGTTTCAACGTCTGTCCGGCCATGGCAATCACGATGGTGAAAGGAAAGCCAAAGATCGACAGAAAACGATGCATTCGCTGTTTCTGCTGCCAGGAATTCTGCCCAAGGGGCGCGATGAAAGTGCACCGCACGCTGCTGGCAAGGCTTCTTCAGTAAGCGGCGGGGGATATTGGATGCGGAGCCAGAAGCGCTGAGGAAGGTCAGCGCTTCGCCATTGTAACGGTGTAATCGGTATCCACATGGATCACCACTTCATACTGCGCGCCGATCCGGCGATGAACCTCGTCCTCAATTCGCTTCTGCAGCTCGTCGTCTGTCAGCTTGAATCCAAACGGAATGACGACGTCAAAGATCAGCTTCGGGCGTTTTTTCCCGGGAACGACCCGGAAGTCGTGCATGGTCAGATACGGCGCGATGCTCTGCAGAATCTGGTAGAGCTCATCCCGCAGTGCAACGATGTGCGGGTCGTCTGTGATAATCGGATCCATATGGATTGTCACCAGGCAGTGAAGCTTCGATTCCAGGTCTTCCTCGGCTTTATCGATGATCTCGTGAAGTTCCACAATGTTTCCGCTTGCCGGGACCTCGGCATGGAGGGAGACGATCCGCTTCCCGGGTCCGTAATCATTGACAATCAGATCGTGGATGCCTGTAATCTGGTCGCTCTCGTTCGCCATGATATCCCGGATCTCCTGTACAAATGCCGGATCTGGTGCCTGCCCGAGAAGCGGGTTAAGGGTATCCCTTGCGGATCCGATGCCCTGGTAGGCAATGAAGCAGGCAACCAGCAGACCGCAGATGCCGTCCAGCAGGGTCAGTCCGGTCAGATGGATGGCAATGGAAGCGATCAGGACAACGGAAGTCGAAACACAGTCGTTGGTACTGTCTTTGGCGACGGCTTCAAGAGCGACCGAATGAATGCGCTTTCCTGCTGCCCTGTTATAGAATGCCATATAGCACTTTACAAGGATGGAACCGATCAGGATCACAAAGACCAGCCAGGAGAAAGAGATTTCCTCAGGGTGAATCATCTTTGCAATTGAATCACGGGCAAGCTCGAACGCCATGACAATCATCATGCACGAAACGACGAAGCCTGAGACATACTCGGCCCGTCCATGGCCGAACGGGTGCCCGGGATCCGCCTGCCTTTTCGAGATCGAAAAGCCTGCCAGTGTGATGATGGAGGAGGCAGCATCGGAAAGATTGTTCAAGGCATCCGCCACGATTGCAAGAGAACCGCTGAAAAGACCGGCCAGTCCTTTTCCTGCAAACAGAAGCAGGTTCAGTATGATACCAACCGTCCCGCAGACCATTCCCCAGGCATTGCGCTGTTCATCTTCACTCATGCCGCTCTTGATGAAGAAGCGTGAAAACAAGCGTACCATAATGTCAAAATCCCCTTTCAAAGCAGAACCGAAATCGCCCTGTTTTCGGGACATCGTACGTCTCAACAGCGGGATTAGTCAACTGCAATCGTACAAAGAATCCCGGGAAATCAGGATGTGAGCGCAGCCGGTTCTGCCTGTATGGAATGCTTATCGGGGCACGTTTTTCTCCAGGTAACCGATGAAGTTCCGTTCTGAATCAGTCAGGCTCCGCCTCTTCTGCCAGACAATGTAAAAGTGACGGCTGATGTCTTCATGCATCTGATAGACGAGAACCTGTCCGCTGCCGGCCAGATCCCGGACAGAACAGGCAGACATCATTGAGATACCCATTCCGGAGACGATCATCTTGCGGATCGCCTCCAGATCGTTGGCACAGGCAGCGACATGCAGATCCTCCTTGTGAATATGGTGACGTTCCAGAAAACGATCAAAGTTTTTCTGTGTTCCGGAGCCGGATTCACGGAGAATGACAGGTTCCTGGAAAAGCTGCTGCAGGGAGGGCGTGTGGTGCTTCAGCGTCATATAATGCTCATTCACAGGGGTTACAATCAGCAGCTGATCCCGGCAGATCTCCCGGATGGTGAGCGCAGGATTGTCAGGGACTTCGCCTACGACCGAAAAATCGACTGTTCCATCGAGAACCTGACTGACCGCGGTATGAGAATCAGATTGCAGGACACGGAAGAAACAGCCGGCATTTTCACTGCGGTACCCAGACAGAATTTGCGGAAGCAGGTAGGAGGAAGGGATTGTAGATGCGCCGAGCGTGATCATCTGTCCCATAGAGTCTGAGAGCTTCTCCAGAGCAGTCTGTTCCAGCTCCAGCATGCGGAGGGCGTAGCTGTAAAAAAGCTCCCCCTTCTCGGTCAGAGTTACCCGCTTTGTTGTCCTTTCCAGCAGATCCACGCCAAGCTCTCTTTCCAAAGCCCTGATCTGGGTGCTGACCGCCGGCTGAGACAAATGAACGCGGTTTGCCGCTTCAGTGAACTGCCGCAGACGCGCAACCTCCACAAAACTTCGAAGCTGTTTCATGTCCATCGTGCCTGTCCTCCTGTCCGGGTATTCTGTCTGAATAAAAATCTGAACGAATCGTCAATTAATAAAGAATAATTATAAATATTATAACAAAAATTTATTATTTGATAAATGCCTTCCAAATATTTTGATACAATGAAATAGAATCAGATGACTGAACAAGTAAAACAAAGCAATCAATCTAAGGGAGGGATTTTCAGATGGTGGAGTACCATGCAGTAAAAGTCAGTCCGAAGGCCGTACAGAAGCATGCAGAGGATTTGTACAGAGGCGGGTATTTCTGCTGCGAGGCTGTAATGGCCGCAATCCGCAGTGATTTTGAGGTAAATGTTCCGGAGGAGGTTATCGCGATGGCATCCGGGATGGCAGTCGGTGCAGGGCGCTCAGGCTGTATGTGCGGTGCGCTGAATGGCGGCATTCTGGCGCTCGGCATGTTCTTCGGACGGACGGAGCAGAACGGGCCGAAGGATCCGAAGGTCAACCACTGTATGGCACTGACGCATGAGCTGCACGACTGGTTCCGTGAGGCAACTGCGAAGCATGCCGTGTGCTGCAGGGTTCTGACGAGAGGATTCGACATGGGCTGCGGTGAACACAAGGAGCAGTGCATCGCGTTCACTGGGTTGTGCGCAGGAAAGGTCGCAGAGATACTGTGCCGGGAACTTGGCGTCGAGGACACAGATGACGAGCCGGTCAAAGGGCTCGACAAGCCGTACCTGCCTCCGAAGAAGGAGGAAGAGTGATGAAAAAGTGGTGTCAGAGAATTCCGCTTCCTCTCTCCGGTGTGATGCTGGGGATGGCTGCTCTCGGAAATCTGCTGCAGAGCACCTCGGAAGTGCTTCGCACAATCTGTGGCTGGCTGGCGTTCGGTATGCTGGTGCTGCTTCTCCTAAGGCTGGTCTTCTGTCCTGATCAGATGAAGGCAGACATGAAGAATCCTGTTCTTGCCGGAATCAGCGGGACCTTTCCAATGGGACTGATGCTGCTGTCGGTCTACGCAAAGCCTTTTATCGGGAAGGCCGCTTTTATCATCTGGACGTTTGCCATCGCCCTGCATATTGCGCTGATCATCTATTTTACGGTCACCTTCATCTTTCATCTGAAGCTGAAGGATGTATTTACTGTGTACTATATTGTCTATGTCGGAATTGTCGTTGCGTCTGTTACAGCGCCGGCTTACAATGCCGCTGCATTCGGAAATGGAGCATTCTGGTTTGGATTCATCTGCTTCCTGCTTCTGTTTGTTCTGGTAACCGTGCGGTACATCCGCATTCCGGTTCCGGAGCCGGCCCGTTCTCTGGCGGTGATCTATGCCGCGCCGCTTAGTCTCTGCGTGGCCGGATATGTCCAGAGCGGGACACCGAAATCCTATGTGTTTCTGGTGGCCATGGCAGCCGGGGCGAATCTGATCTACCTGGCAGCATTGGTTCAGGCCGTTCGGTGTCTGAAGCTTCCGTTTTATCCAAGCTGCGCAGCGTTCACATTCCCGCTGGTCATTACAGCCATTGCGACGAAGCAGACGATGATGTGCGCGGCGAAGATGGGACATCCGCTGCCCGCGCTTCGGCCGATCGTTGTGGCGGAGACCGTCATCGCAGCTGCGTTTGTTTTGTATGTGTTCGGACGCTATATGGCGGTGATCTTCCGGTCACTTTCCAAATCTGAGAAATCCTGAATGGCCCTGAAAGATCTGCCAGTGACTCTGCAAAGCCGGCAGTCAGACTGAGGGGTCAAAGCACGAGCGGGCGGTATGCTCAGGACAGACATTTCTATATAGCCAGGAATGGTTCCGTGCGTGATCAACGGCATACGGACCGCTCCTGGCTGTTTGCTGTCTGAATACGGATACCCCATGAAAGATGTTTTTTGGAAATGCTTGACAGGAGGGAATGTATCACCTAAACTGAACAGCGTTCAGTATGAGGAGCTGCGATGAATACGATTGTCACATCAAGAGAAGAGATTTTGAAAGCGAGCCGGAAGCTTGCGATGGAAAAAGGCTGGAAGGCTGTCAGTATCCGTTCTGTTGCGGCAGTCTGCGGGGTTTCGGTCGGGGCGATCTACTATTACTTCCCGTCCAAGACGGCGCTTCTGACCGACACAGTAGAGAGCGTCTGGTATGAAATCTTCCATGAGCCGGGTGATCCTTCAGTGTTTGAGAATACAGAGCGCTGTGTCAGATGGGTATATGCGCGGATGGAGGCTGGAAGCAGAGAATACCCGGAGTTTTTTACGCTCCACTCGCTGGGCTTCATGCAGGATAAAAAGGCTGGAAAGACAGAAGAAGCGGCTGGAGCAGGCTTGGGCGGGATGGCAGAGGAAGCGGCTGGTACGGCTGTCAGCGGAAAGACAGCGGGAACCGAGAGGATGCATCAGACCTGGCTGCATATTCAGGATGGATTCTGTCAGGTACTGAAGCAAGACAGGAAGGTGCGAAGAGATGCATTTTCCAGCCGGTTTACAGCGGAGCAGTTCGCAGGAATTCTGTTTTCTCTGATGCTCGCGGCACTGGTGAGGAAAGATTACAATCCGGAACCGGTTCTTGAAGTGGTCCGGAGAACATTGTACTGAAGAAAAGGAGAGGTTGCGATGCAGGCAATAATGGAAACGACATTTGATCTCGTTTATCTGATTTCAGTCATCACCATCGGGATTCTGATGGTCAGAGCGAGCAGTGGGAAAAGCAGACAGTTCGCAATTTTTGGGTGGATGGCCATCATCCTCGGCGGAGGTGATTCCTTCCATCTGATTCCGCGGGTGATTGCACTTTGCACGACCGGACTTGAACACTATACGGCTGTTCTGGGCGTCGGAAAGGCAGTCACATCTGTGACGATGACGATCTTCTATGTTCTGCTCTACTATGTGTGGCGGGAGCGTTATCAGATCAGGCAGCACAGGAGCCTGACAGGGATCGTATATCTTCTGGCCGCGGCGAGGATCGTACTCTGCCTTCTGCTGCAGAACCAGTGGACAGCGGAAAATCCGCCTGAAAGCTGGGGGATCTGGCGGAATATCCCATTCGCCCTGCTCGGTGTGGTTGTCATCATCCTGTTCTTCCGAAGCGCAAGGGGGAGACAGGATCATGCGTTCCGCCATCTGTGGCTGACGATCGTGCTGAGCTTCGGCTTCTACATCCCGGTTGTTCTGTTTGCATCAAGAATACCGCTGATGGGTATGCTGATGATCCCGAAGACCTGCGCTTATATGTGGACCGTGCTGATCGGATATAAGGCAATGAGAAAGGAGGTCAAATAAGGTGGAGAACCTGAAGAGATATATCCATACAGCGATTTTCTACGCTTTGATGGCGATGGCGGGCGGCGTGTTCTACCGGGAGTTTACGAAGTACAAAATGCTTTGATTTTCCCAGATAGATGATGCTCATTGCAAATGTGATGATCTGGCCGGCCACTGTCGCGATGGCGGCTCCCTTCACACCGAGTCCAAGCGGAAAGATAAATACCGGATCCAGAATCAGGTTTGCCAGGGCGCCGGCCAGCGTGCATATCATGGCATACCGGGGGGATCCGTCTGCACGGATCGCACCATTGAGCCCTTATTCTGTTTCCTCAGGATCTCCGCCGAACAATGCCAGAATCTGAGGCTGAAAGAGAAATCCAATCAGACAGATCACAAGGGCGGAAACGATCAGTACGGTCAGACCATTCCCGATGATCCGATCAGCCTTCTTCCTGTTTTCCATGCCGAGTGCAATACTGAATTGAGCTGCAGCTCCATCTCCGATCAGCAGGGCGATACCAAGGGTAAACACAGCAAACGGATAGACAATATTTGTTGCGGCGTTGCCGTAAGCGCCCGCCGGGCTCCAGCCGATGAATATCTGATCGACGATGTTGTACAGCGCTGCGACAACCATACTGATCACACAAGGAACAGAAAAACGCCTGATCAGTGTTCCGATTTTTTCGTGCCCAAGGTCCATTTCCTTCATCCTTATCACTCCTTTGCAAACAAAAAAGCCAGAGGCGCAAGTCCATAATTGGACTTACGCCTCTGGCTGCTCATTACACACGTGATTGTAACAGATTCAATTTTTGGATGTAAGTGATTTTTCAAGCGGTTTGATCTGAAGGCGCTTCTCCGGTCAGGACGAAATTCCGGCGAGAGTCCCGGGAAGGGGCTTCTTTGCAGGAGGATCCTGCATGAGCGGCGCAAATTCGCTGACAGATGCCTCCTCTTCTGAGCGAAGCGGAACCGCACGCTGCTCGACGCTGGTGGAGAACACGATCAGTGTTTTGGTCCTGCCGAACTGTTGAAGTTCGTTGATGAAATGATCGAGCTGGGGCGTGCTTTCGAAGTAGACTTCGATCAGCATGGAGTAATCGCCGGTTACGCAGTTGCACTCCACCACATTGGGGATCGACTGAATAAAGGGGTAGAACACAGGCTTGTCGGTCGGATCCAGCTGCAGGCAGATGAAGGCCTTGATTCGGTAGTTCACAACCATCGGGTTTACCTGCGCATGGTAGCCGGTAATAACACCCTCCCGCTCCAGCCGCTCGATTCGCGATGCCACGGAGGGGGAGGAGAGAAAGACTTCTCTGGCAATTTCTTTCAGAGAAGCCCGGGCGTTTTTCTGGAGCATGTCGATGATCACCCGGTCAATTTTATCCAGCTTTTTCATGATAACAAAGTCCTTTCTGAAAACCCTCTCCCACGATTCGCTCATCAGGCTGTCTGCTAAATAAAAAAGGCACAGAACCCCTCTGCGGACATCTGTGTCTTTGATAGTTGGATTTTAGACCCCGCATGGAGACCTGTCAATGATCATTTGGAAGATGACTTTATAAAATTAGGTATTCTGAGCAACTTGATTCAATAATAAGGGGGATTACACTGAAAAAGTTATCTTTTTTGTTCTTTTCCTCATAATATTTACATCCGGGTACGGCGGTGTTATTCTCCGTGCATCGCAGCTGAATAACCATTTCCAGACAGAGAGCAGGGACAGGGAGGTACAGGATGATGGAAGCAGAGATCAAGGCACGGAGTACGGCAGCAGAGATGAGAAGAGAGTCCGATTCGATCGGAACGCTGGATGTTCCGGTGAATGCTTACTATGGTGTCCAGTCCCTCCGTGCCCAGCGAAATTTCCGGATCACAGGCAGCAGACTCAATCCGGTGTTTATCGGGAATCTTGCAAAGATCAAGAAGGCTGCAGTCAGGGTTAACAGAAAGTCAGGAAGGATGGCTCAGGAGAAGGCGGAGGCGATCGAGAAGGCCTGCGATGAGATCCTGGAAGGAAAGCTTCATGACAGCTTTATTGTAGATGGTATTCAGGGCGGGGCGGGAACCAGCGCAAACATGAATGCCAACGAGGTGGTTGCGAACCGGGCCATTGAGCTTCTCGGAGGCATGCGGGGTGACTACAGAATTGTGCATCCGAATGATGATGTCAACATGTGCCAGTCCACAAACGATGTGATTCCGACTGCCGGGAAACTGACAGCGCTGGATCTTCTCAAACCGCTTGAGAGCAATCTGAAGGCCTTAGCCAATCAGCTGCTTGCCAAGTCCCGTGAGTTCGATTTGATTTTGAAGATGGGACGCACACAGCTTGAGGATGCGGTGCCGATGCGCCTGGGACAGAGTTTCCACGCATACGCGTCCATGGTGAAGCGTGACAGCATTCGAATCGGGATGTTGAAAAGTGAGCTTTACACGATCAATATGGGAGCAACAGCGATCGGGACCGGGATCAACACAACGGATTATTATTTCTCGCATATTGTCCCGGAACTGGCACGTCTGACCGGGTATCCGCTTCGGCAGGCGGATGATCTCTTTGATGCGACAGAGAACCTGGATGCATTCGTGACCATTTCGGCGGCACTTAAAACCTGTGCGCTGGATCTTTCCAAGATGTGCAACGATCTGCGGCTGCTGGCTTCCGGGCCGAGAGCGGGCTTTGGAGAGATCAATCTTCCGGCGATGCAGAATGGCTCCTCCATCATGCCGGGGAAGGTCAACCCGGTGATCCCGGAAGTCGTGACACAGGTGGCGTTTGAGGTCGCAGGAAATGACACCACGATCATGATGGCGGCGGAAGCAGGGCAGATGGAGCTCAATGCTTTTGAGCCAGTTCTCTTCTATAACTTGTTCGATTCCATCACCACGCTGACCGGTGCGGTGGATACGTTGACCAGAAATTGTATCTGCGGGATCACAGCCAACAGAGAACGCTGTGAGGAACTGATGGATGCCAGTGTCGGCATCGTCACAGCCCTGAATCCATACATTGGTTATCAGAGGGCTGCTGCAATCGCCAAGGAATCCCTGAAGACAAGGGTCCCTGTTAAAAAACTGGTTGTCGAGAAGGGATACATGACAAAAGAGCAGCTTGACGCGGTTCTGAATCCAGGAATCCTGACCCAGCCGCATGGTGTTGCAGCGATCCGGGCAGCTATGTAAACGAAGCCCCTGCATGCAGGCGGGATGAGGAACATTCAGCATTTGGTATACAAACAATCGCAGAACCAGAAAGCAGACGAGGCGGCTCCCACTGAGGGGCTGCCTCATTTTTTATGAAAAGATTCATGTGGGACGTGTCAAAAAGTCCTGTCACCACTTGCATGCAAGCGTGCGCGGTGACAGACTTTTGACACTGTCATCATCATAAAGAAGGGTATCACATTGACAGAAAAGAATGTGAGGCTTAGAATACTACCTGTCATATAGATAGATATGAATTCGAGGAAGAGGTATGGGTGAGTGGATTCAGAATGAAGTCCTTGGCATGAAATGGCTGAACCGGCTGGTCGGCCGCGCGCTTTCAGCCATGGGGCTGGATTTGTCCGGAAGGATTGGCGGGAGTATTCAGTTTTTTTTCTATGATGTGATCAAGATTACAATCCTGCTCTGCGTGCTGATCTTCATGATTTCGTACATCCAGAGTTTTTTCCCGCCTGAGCGGAGCAGGAGGATTATGGGAAGGTTCCATGGAATCTGGGCAAACCTGATTGGAGCGTTACTCGGGACGGTGACGCCTTTTTGTTCCTGTTCCTCGATCCCGATCTTCATGGGATTTACAAGCGCAGGCCTTCCGCTCGGCGTGACATTCTCGTTCCTGATCTCATCTCCGATGGTAGATCTCGGAAGTCTCGTCCTTCTGATGGGTATCTTCGGGTATCGGATTGCTCTCATCTATGTGGCGGCAGGGCTTTTCATTGCGGCAGCCGGCGGAACGCTCATCGAACACCTGCATATGGAGGATCAGGTTGAGAACTTTATCCGGAACACCAGCTCGGCAGTAGACATTACAGCGCCGGATCTGACCGTCCGGGACAGGCTGATCTATGCACGGGATCAGGTTGCGTCAACATTCCGCAAGGTTTTTCCGTATATTCTCCTCGGGGTCGGGATCGGGGCAGTGATACATAACTGGATTCCGCAGCGGGTGGTAGAGACTGTCCTGGGCAACAGAAATCCCTTTGGCGTGATCCTGGCAACACTGGTCGGGGTTCCGATGTATGCGGATATCTTTGGAACAATCCCCGTGGCGGAGGCGCTTTTATCAAAAGGGGCTCTGCTCGGAACTGTGCTCAGCTTTATGATGGCGGTCACAACGCTGAGTCTCCCATCGCTGATCATGCTGAGAAAGGCCATCAAGCCGAAGCTGCTGACAGTCTTCATTGTCATATGTATCGCAGGAATCATCGTTGTCGGGTATGGATTTAACGTTTTTCAGGGCGTACTGACAGGAATCTGATGATACAGAAGTGTAGGCAGGGGGAGACAGGAATACCCCGTTGGGAAACAGAGCGATCTGTGACAGGGGGATCCATGCAGGAAGTGACAGAAAGCACAGACAGCCAGTGGGAAGGAGGTGAGCGCATATGAATGCAATGGACGCCGCGCTGATCTGCAGGGCGCTTGGAGATTCCAACCGAATCCAGATCGTAGAGCTGCTGATGAACGGGGAAATGTGCGGATGCAGGCTGCTGGAACACTTCCAGATTGCACAGCCGACACTGTCCCATCATATGAAGGTTCTGACAGAATGCGGTCTTGTGAATGGGCGGAAGGAGTGGAAGAATACCTACTATTCCCTGAACTGCAATGTTCTGACCGCATTTCGTGAATATATTGATCACCTGAACTGCGGGAAATCCTGCAGCCGGAAAAGCGAAGACAGAGACTGCTGTGATCAGGAGAATCCAGGCCAGGTCTGTCAGGACGTGGGGAAAACCGCCGGAGGCTGCTGCGGGCAGAAACCGGCAGACCGATGCTGACAAAACCACTTTCGGAACGAAAAAAGGATACAGGGAGGATGTAAAAGAGATGCCAAAGACGATGAAAACACAGAACAAGGGAATCAGTTTTTTTCAGCGGTACCTGACCGTATGGGTATTGCTGTGCATGGCTGCAGGGGTGCTGATCGGACATTTCCTTCCGATGGTTCCCAGGGTTTTGGGCAGAATGCAGATTGCCGGGATATCGATTCCGATTGCGGTGCTGATCTGGATCATGATCTACCCGATGATGATTAAGGTGGATTTCCAGAGCATCAGAGAGGTCGGTAAAAATCCGAAAGGACTGTTCGTAACATGGATTACAAACTGGCTGATCAAGCCGTTTACCATGTATGGTCTGGCGTATCTGTTCCTGTTTATCGTGTTCCAGCAGTTCATTGCGCCGGAGCTCGCCACTCAGTACCTGGCCGGGGCAGTTCTTCTGGGCGCGGCACCGTGCACTGCGATGGTTTTTGTATGGAGCACGCTGACGCATGGAAATCCTGCCTACACGGTGGTACAGGTTGCGACCAATGACCTGATCATCCTTGTGGCATTCGTTCCGATTGTAAAGTTTCTGCTTGGGGTATCGAAGGTATCGGTGCCGTACAGCACGCTGTTTGTCAGCATCCTTCTCTTTGTTGTGATCCCGCTTGCTGCGGGAATTGTGACAAGGGTCGGGATTACAGAACGAAAGGGCAGGGACTATCTGGAGAATGTGTTTGTCCATAAATTTGATCACGTCACGACAATCGGGCTGCTCCTGACGCTGGTGATCATCTTCGCATCCCAGGCGGAGGTGATTCTCTCCAATCCGGTGCACATCATCCTGATCGCGGTGCCGCTCATCATCCAGACATTCCTGATCTTCTTTATCGCTTACGGAGCAGCAAAGCTGGTGGGGCTTCCATACGACATTGCCGCACCTGCAGGACTGATCGGTGCATCGAATTTCTTTGAGCTGGCGGTTGCGGTTGCCATTGCCCTGTTCGGGACGACAAGTCCGGCGGCTCTCGCGACCACAGTTGGTGTGCTGACAGAGGTTCCGGTTATGCTGACACTAGTGAAAATTGCGAACAGGACGCAGAGTCATTTTCAGAAGAGACAGGCATGAGCATGCACATGATTAGGAGGATAATGCGATGAACATCAAGGTTTTAGGAGGAGGCTGCAGCAAGTGCGAGGCCCTGCTGGAGAACACAAAGAAGGCTGTACAGGAGAAAGGGATTGAGGCGGAGATCGAGTATATCACCGATTTCAGCGTCATTGCCGGATATGGTATCATGAGTACGCCGGCACTGATGATTGACGGGAAGGTCGTCTCAACAGGACGTGTCCTGAATGAGAAGCAGATCGGAAAGCTGTTATGAATCAGCAAGGGAGGAAACCGAGGGTCGGATTCATCTGTACACATAATTCCTGCCGCAGCCAGATCGCGGAGGCTCTGGGAAGATACCTGGCCGGGGACGTCTTTGAAAGTTATTCAGCAGGCACAGAGATCAGGGACAGGATCAATCCGGATGCAGTCCGTCTGATGAAGGAACAGTACGGAATAGACATGATAAAAGAAGGGCAGCACAACAAAACGTTGGATGCCCTTCCGGAGCTTGATATTGTGGTTACGATGGGGTGCGGCGTGAAGTGCCCGTATCTTCCCTGCAGGGAACGGTTCGACTGGGGAATCCCGGATCCGACCGGAACCTCTGACGGAGAATTCACGGCGGTCATCCATCAGATTGAGAAAGAGATCGGTTTATTGAAGGATCAGTTGAAAGGGAACCATCCGGATTCTGGTACAGAGGCGCTCCCTTCGTGAGGGGATCGGATGCAGACAAACGATCGGTCCGCTGCAGGCAGGTCAGGCGAATTTCTGCGCGAGCAGGCAGATATTCCGGGAAAAGTGGTGCAATGGAACAAGCACAGGTAAACGAATAATGGAGGAAGACGTATGTTTCGTGAAATGCGGCGAAAAAAGCAGCAGGTATCGAAAGAAGCGTGCATCGATATTCTGAAGTGGGAGAAGCGCGGAGCTCTGGCCGTGAATGGCGAGGATGGATATCCATATGTGGTCCCGGTAAACTTTTATTATGATGAGCCGACAGAGACGCTCTATTTCCACGGTGCGAAGACCGGGCATAAAATCGATTCGATCCAGAAGAATCCCAAAGTGTGTTTTACAGTTTGGACTTCTGGTACTCGTAAGGAGGGGGACTGGGCCTATTACGTGTCAAGTGTTGTTGTGTTCGGAACGGCAAGCCTGGTCACGGACAGCGATCTTCTTCGTGAAAAACTCAGGGCGATCGGGCTGAAGTACTATCCGACCGCTGAGGAAGTGGATCAGGTGATGCATAGAACTCTGAGGAATGTCCAGATGATTGCGGTTCATGTTGATCATATGACAGGAAAGCTTGTACACGAAAAGTAATGAAATCTTACAGGTATACTGATATGGATGTTGCGGATACACTGGAACGGCTTCATCGGATGGCGGTGGAAGACGCGGATTTGAGAAAACGCCTTTTAGAAACAAAGAATCAGGAGAATCCATTGTCCGCATTTTGCGCAATCAGTACAGAGGCCGGGCTTCCGCTGCATGCGATGGATCTGATTGAGTATGGAGAATCAGCCTACGCGGCAATGCGGCGAAGTACAAACGGCGGCGGTGAGAATTCTCCGCTGCTCTCTTACGAGGATGACGCCTACGAGTTATTTCTGAGCGGGCTTCAGGAATAGGGGGAATCAATCGAATCGTGGCAGGCGAAGTATCCCTCTTCAGTCTGAGATAATGATACAAAATTTTCGAAAGGCATGCGTCTGACTTCGCTAGAAAGGGAAAGGAATATGAGACTCAGAAAAGACAATGCGGCGCTGCAGCCTCCGATGGGCTGGAACAGCTGGGACTGCTTCGCAGCAGGAGTGACGGAGAAGCAGCTTCTGGATAATGCGGCTGGACTGGCGCAGCTGAAGTCCTGCGGCTGGGAATATGTTGTCTGTGACATCCAGTGGTCGGAGCCGCTGGCGGCAAGTGAGAAAGATAACGGTGTTGTGTATCGGAAGTTCGCACCGCTCACGCTGGATGCATGGGGACGGCAGATTCCGGCACTAAACCGATTTCCGTCTTCTGCAGATGGAAAAGGCTTTGCTCCAATCGCTGAAAAAATTCATGCCATGGGGCTGAAGTTCGGCATTCATATCATGCGTGGTATTCCGAGACAGGCAGTACATGAGCGGCTGCCGATCTTTGGAACCGATGCGACAGCGGATGAGGCAGCCCGACCGGATTCGATCTGCTGCTGGAACGGCGATATGTACGGTGTTGACCCGGCTTCTCTCGCAGGACAGGCTTATTATGATTCTATCTTCCAGCTGTATGCAGACTGGGGTGTGGATTTTGTGAAGGTGGATGACATCTGCCATGAGCATCTCTACGTTGATGATCCATATGGGGCAGCAGAGGTAGAAATGATCCGCCGCGCAATCGATAAAACTGGGAGACCGATGTGCCTGTCCCTCTCGCCGGGACCGGCGGTGATCGAAAAAGCATGGCATCTGGAACATTATGCCAATATGTGGCGCATCACGGATGATTTCTGGGACGATTGGAAGCTTCTTCTGGATATGTTTGGCCGCTGCGAGTTATGGCAGGGACATGGAAAGCCGGGATGCTGGCCGGATTGCGACATGCTGCCATTGGGGAAAATCGGTACCGGATTCGGCCAGCCGAGACAGACGAATTTCACACATGCGGAGCAGCGCACGCTGATGACGCTCTGGTGCATTTTCCGCTCTCCGCTGATCATGGGTGGTGACCTGACACAGCTGGATGAATGGACACGATCGCTTCTGACCAATGAGAAGATTCTTGCGGCGCAGCGGACTGGCAGGGAACCGGAGCAGATGGAGCGGAATGAAAAACATGCTGTCTGGACGAGCCTGACGCAGGAAGGCGGACGGTATCTGGCGCTTTTCAATCTCGAGGATCAGGCGCAGACAATATCGGCGTCTCTTTCTGATTTGGAATTTGATGTGCGTAGTGCAGAGGACCTGTGGGGTGATACACCGGCCACGTTTTCCGGAGGCTGCATTCAGGCAGAACTTCCGCCGCACGGCGCGGGAATGTATCTTCTGCAGAAGTGAAGAAGACTGATGGCGGCAGCCCTCTTTCCCTATAACTTATCTATCAGGAGAAAGTCCCGGAGTTTGTAATGGTAAACAGTGCTGGTTGAAGATAGAAGAAGGAAGGATTTGGCAGCAGGCAGATATACAACATAAAAATGTGATATCCGATGATACAAAAGAGCAGATGCCTGGAGCGTGATGAAGCAGATGCAGGGAATGAATGCTGATGGATAATTACCAGGAAAAGTACACGCTGGAGAGTGTCGATTACGGCTCGCAGCTTCGCGGGAAATCATTTGTTACCTCCATTGGATTCAGTGCGTGGCATTGGCATTACGAATATGAACTGATGCTGGTTCTGAAGGGGAAGGTGACACTCCGGTCAGAGAAGTGGACAGGACCTGTTACAGAGGGAAATCTCGTGCTTGTAAACTCAAAAGAGCTGCATTCTATTGTTGGCGGGAATGAGGCAAATCTCTGTGGGTTTGTACAGTTAAGCCCGGATCTTTTCAGAAGCGGGACGGAGGACAAGCGGCAGTTCAGGTTTTTTCTGAACAGTATGAATCAGGATGAGCAGCCGGAAGAAGGAATTGTATCCATCCGGAACCATGTGTCGAGAATCCTGATGTGTACGCTCATCGAGCAGGAGCAGACAGTATACAGGCTTCGGGGAGAAATGTATAGTCTGGTAGCAGATCTGGTGGAGGGTGCAGATTATGACATCCTTATGAGACGGCAGAAGGAAGAAACAGGGTCTGAAGAGCTTCTGGATATGATCGACTACATTCGCCGGCATGCAGCAGAAGACCATCTGAGTGCGATGCTGGCACATGAGTTTGGAGTCGGGGAGAAGACGCTCTATCGCTATTTCAAGGCCGGACTTGGGATGTCCGTACGGGATTTCATAGAGGAAATGAGAGTCCAGCAGGCCAGAAAACTTCTGCGGACGACCGACCATGACATGCCTTTTATCATCGATGCCTGTGGATTTGGATCGGAAAAAACATTCTACAGATCATTCCAGAAATTGACCGGCCAGACCCCGCTCAGCTACAGAAAATCAGATGGCGGAGACACCGGACATGCAGAGGTTCGGGGATATCTGGATTACGAGAGATACGAAGCGCTCGACCTGTTGAAAGGATTTCTGTCATGAAGCCGGAATGGATTGTGCAGAATATGTCACTTGAGGAAAAGGTGCATCTGATGAGCGGACGGGCTGACCGCTCCAGAATCCATGGCGCGCTCAAGGGAACATTATCGGAACATTATAATGAAAAGCCCTACGTGGCAGGGGGCAATGACAGACTTCATGTGCCGGAGATCAGATTCTGCGACGGGCCGAGAGGTGTCGTCTGCGGCAGAGGGAAAGCCACCTGTTTTCCTGTCCCGATGGTTCGGGCAGCCGGCTTCAATCCGGATCTGGAGGAGAAAATCGGGACGGTGATTGCGCAGGAGGCGCAGCAGTTCGGAGCCAATTTCTTTGGCGGGATCTGCATCAATTACCTCTATCATCCAGGATGGGGGCGGGCACAGGAAACGTACGGGGAAGATGATTTTCTGCTCGGAGAGATGGGCGGAGCGATGGTCAGGGGTGTCCAGAGCGCCGGCGTCATTGCCTGCCTGAAACATTTCGCCTTTAATCAGATGGAAAATCAGCGCTTCCGCGTGAATGTGCGCTGCGATCGTCTGCGGACGGAACGGGAAGTGTTCCTGCGGCACTTTGAGAAATGCATCCGCCGAGACCACGCAGGAGCTGTCATGAGTGCCTATAACGCCTACAATGGCGTGATGTGCGGACACAGCCGATATCTGCTTCATGATGTCTTGAAAGAGGAGTGGGGGTTTCAGGGCTTTCTTATCAGTGATTTTACCTGGGGCGTGAAGGACACTGTTGCAGCTGCGCTGGCAGGCCAGACGGTTGAAATGGCAGACACCAAATTCTATGGTGAAAAACTGGTGGAAGCAGTCCGCAAGGGGCTCGTTCCGGAGTCTGTGATTGACGATGCGGCGCTCCGCATTGTCCGAACCATGAAATCATTTGAAAAGATTTCCATGGAATCGGGAAAGAGAAAAAGACTGAAGAAGGGAGAGATCCGGGAGCTGGCCCTTCAGTCTGCAGAGGAGGGAATCGTCCTGCTGAAGAACGAAGGGAATGTACTTCCATTTTCGAAGAGAAGGCTCCACACGATCGCAGTGTTCGGGGAGCTGGCTGAAGAAGGGAACCAGGGAGACAGAGGCTCTGCAAGAGTGTATCCGGAGCACGTTGTCTCTCCGCTCGAAGGGCTGATGAAGCTGGTAAATGGGACGACAGATGTCATCTATTATCGCGGGCATAATATCGCTCACGCAAAACGCCTTGCAGATGAAGCGGATTGTGTGATCGTGATCGCAGGATTGACATACCTGGATGAGGGAGAAGCCCTCTCGAAAGATCAGTTTACGGCTGAGCGGGGAACTTCAGTCGGAGGGGACCGGGAAGGCAGACTGCGTCTGCATGATGGAGATGAGAAGCTTTTGAATGAAATCGGCAAAGTTAATCCCAATACTGCCGTTGTCATGATATCCGGATCGACCGTGATTCCGGGAAAATGGATCAGCCAGGTGCCGGCCTTACTGTGGGCGGGCTATGGCGGCCAGGAAGGCGGCCATGCGATCGCCCGCGTTCTGTTTGGCGAGGCTGAACCTGGCGGAAGGCTTCCATATACAATCCCGCAGCGGGAGGAAGATCTGCCGGATCTGGACTTTGAAGCGACAGAGGTGACATATCAGTATTACAGCGGATACCGGAAGCTTGCACATGACGGGATCAGAGCCATGTATCCGTTTGGGTATGGATTGTCTTATACTTCATTTTCGTTGTCTGATGTATCGGTCAGGAAGGGAGAGATTACGTCCGATGAGAAGGTGGAAGGAGAAACGGAATGGAACGACGCCCCGGTTCTCACTGTTTTTTGTCATATCAGCAATACCGGAAAAAGACGCGGCTCCACCGTTGTGCAGGTGTATGTGGAAACCGCGAGGTGCCCTGTACCGGCCTTGAAAGGATTTCTGAAGGTAACGCTGGAAGCCGGAACTGGCAGGGATATTCAGATTCCGGTTTCCTGCGATGATCTGAAGTATTTTGATGAAAAGGAACGTGCTTTCAGGCTGGAGCATGGGAATTTCAGCATTCATGTCGGATTTAGTTCAGAACAGATTGTATGGAGTGGGATGGTGACAAGGTAAAGCGGCATCCCCCTTCAGAAAGAGCACTTCCATCAGCTGACAGCAGGTGCGCAGGCAGCTGGTGGTATTTTTTTGTCCAATTTTGACAGTGGGTATTCCGGATGTGACAGCAGAAGGAGCAGAGATACTTCTATACTGGTATGCATCAGAACGAAAGGAAAAGACAAAAGAGGAACAGAAAGGTGAAAAATCTGGTAATGAATCCATATCTCCCCTTGGATGAACACATTCCGGACGGGGAGCCTCATGTGTTTCAGGACAGGCTGTATCTGTTTGGCAGTCACGACCGGGAGAATGGAAAAGAATTTTGTGAGCTGGACTATGTGACGTGGTCAGCCCCGGCAGATGATTTGTCTGACTGGAGGTATGAGGGCGTAATCTACAGGAAAGACCAGGATCCATATAATCCGGAAAAGCTTCCGATGTATGCCCCGGACGTCGTGCAGGGACGGGATGGCAGGTATTATCTTTACTACTGCATCAAATTTCAGGACAGCATCCATGTTGCAGTCTCTGACAAGCCCCAGGGACCATATAAATTCTATGGACAGGTACACTATAAAGACGGCAGGGGGATGAGCGAGAACCAGCCGTACGATCCGTCTGTCATCTGTACGGAGGAAGGAAATTATCTGTACTTCGGATTTGCGCCCTGCATGATCAACATCCCAAGATACAAGTCACAGGATCTGAAGGGGTGTTCTGTCGTCAGGCTGGCAGATGATATGCTGACTGTTCTGGAGGGACCGGAGGTCGTTCTGCCATCAGAGAACTATGCAGACGGGACGTCATTTGAGTCGGATCCGTACTTTGAGGGGCCGTCGATCAGAAAAATTCACGGCATTTATTATCTGATCTATTCCTCCGTCCATACCCATCGGCTCTGTTATGCAACAAGCAGCAGACCGATGAGCGGATTTCAGTACAGAGGCTGCATCATATCCAGCACAGATGTCGGGTACAAGGGGCGCAGGGAAGAGGATCAGCTGAACAGTGGAGGAAACAACCACGGAGGACTCGTGGAGGTGAACGGGCAGTGGTATATCTTCTACCACCGGCACACCTCCCTCACTCAGTATAACCGGCAGGCCTGCGCAGAGCGTGTTTTCATTAAGGAAGACGGATCCATACCGCAGGTCTGTGTGACAACCAGTGGTCTGAATGCAAAGCGGCTTCCGGGCGTGGGCGTCTATCCGGCGGTCTATTGCTGCAATCTGACAAATGGACATATGGGCGCTTTGAATTCCCTGGGACGTTCCAATAAGGAGGCGGACTTCCCCTATCTGACAAGTGATGAGGACGGAAGGTATGTATCCAATATTTCGTCTGGGACGATCGTCGGATATAAGTATTTCGATCTCGGGAAAACGCATCAAATCCAGATCCGTTACCGGGGGACAGGCGGGAACCATGCAGATGGGGTGATCCGGGTTCTCACGGAGATTGACGCACCGGATACGGCATGCAGAGGAGAGATCTGCGTGAAGACGGAAGCTTCAAACGGAACTGTACCGGGAAATACGTTCATGAAGGCTGTGGGAGGAGTTCAGTTCCAGGATGATGACCGGGAACTCTATTTCCGATATGTCGGAAACGGAGCCATTGACCTCATGGAAATAGAACTGATGGAGTGAACACTGCGGCAGGGCATACAGAAAACAATCACAGGAGGAAATCAAGATGAACAAGTATGCTGGAAAACGGCCGGGGTTCGGCGAGAAGATCGCTTTTGCCCTGGGGGATGGTGGATGTAATTTTGTCTGGACGACGCTGGGATCGTTCCTGACCGTCTATTACACCGACAATGTTGGCATTGCAGCGGCAACGATTGGAACGATGATGCTGCTGGCAAGATTGCTGGATGGAATTTCAGATCTGATCATGGGAGCGATTATTGACCGTACGCATACCCGGTGGGGAAAAGCACGCCCATGGATCTTATGGTCTGCGATCCCAATGGGGGTCGGGCTGGTGCTGATGTTCTCCGTTCCGTCATCGCTTTCGTCGAACGGAAAAGTGGCGTACGCCTTTATCTCTTACGTATTGATGGCTGCCGTTGTCTATACGGCCTGCAACCTGGCATACAATACGCTGCTTGCCCTGTTCTCCCCGGAGCGGAAAGACCGCATACAGGCGAGTTCCTTCCGGTTCTTCTGCACGATGGCGACGGTCTTGTTTATCAATTACAATACCATGAACTTTGTGGGAAAATTCGGATGGACAGGAATGGCTTCGATCTTCGGCGCAATTGCGGTCGTCATGCTTCTAATCACATTTTTCTTCACCAGGGAGCGTAACAACCAGGAGATCGAAAAAGACGTTGACCAGACCTTCGCCGATACAGAGAAAAAGAAAAAAGCACAGAAACTGTCTGTCGGAAAGTCATTTGCCTATCTGTTTAAGAATAAGTACTTCCTGCTTTTAACGCTGATCTTCGTTGTGAACTATACGGCGCTGGGCGTGAATAATGGACTTCGGATTTATTATGCTAGAGATGTGCTGGGCAATGTAGGCCTCATGGGAACCCTGACACTTTGCTTCATCCTTCCGAAGATGATCGGCAACCTGGTTTACCCGTATATTGTGAAGGTGCTTGGAAACTGGAGATCCATGGTCATCGGCTATATCGTTGAGATTGCAGGAGTCCTGCTGATGGCAGTCCTCCCGACATCTGCGGCGGCAGCATTCACAGGACTGATCCTGCTTGGAATTGGCGGAATCCCTCATAATGCCGGACTTTTTGCAATGGTAGCGGATGTCGTAGACTACGGAGAGTGGAAGACAGGTGTCAGGCTGGACGGGCTTACAAACTCTGCAACATCCTTCGGCATGAAAGTTGGCGCAGGACTTGGCTCCGCGATTGTCGGCTGGGGACTCGCATGGGCAGCATATGAAGGAAAACGGACAGCGCAGAAGGTCGCGCAGACCGCAATGACCATTGCCCGCATCAAGAGCGCATACACGATCATTCCGGTCATCCTGTTTGCAATCGGTCTTGTCGCTCTGCTTTTCTGCAACCTTGATAAGATCGCACCGCAGATGGAAAAAGATCTTGCGGCAAAACGTGCAGAGTAAAATTTGACGTCGAAGCCTGTACAAACTTGCAGATCGCAAGTTTGTACAGGCTTTTGTTGTATTGAAAAGTCGGGATCGCAAGGATTTACAAAGTCGATACAGATTTTTTAACTATCGTTTCCTAAACAGAAGTATTACACTTGATACAAATGAAATGTAATGATCGATCAATGAGAATGTAACAAAATCAGACAAGAAAGAGAGGACATGACATGGGAGCAATCGGTATTGAGCATCGCTGGGCGACTCAACGGATGAGAACAGTCTGGAAAATCAATGACAATCGCAGGGACGCAGGGCTGCAGTATCCTGATGATGTGGTTTGGGCAGAGAACTTGTTGTATGGTCCGTACGGAAACTGGAACCTGCTGGATATTTATTACCCCAAATCAGCAGTAAAGATTCTTGATGAAAAAACTCACAATGGGTTTCATGTCATAGGATCTGATGGTAACCGGCAGCGGGTACAGGTAATCGAAAAGCTTCCGTGTTGTCCGGCAAATTAAATGATGTCCCATCCGGCAGATTATTTCGCGCCGATTTTGGATTTCTACAGATGTGTCAGTCACTTTAAAAGTAACTGTTTCTGCGAATTGTT
>NZ_JBQKGW010000015.1:0-74083 GCF_052118625.1 Porcincola sp. LCP21S3_C12
ACACCGATCTCTTCTGCCAGTAGCCGTTCAATGATCTTTACTTTTTCTATCGGATCAATTTTGCTTTTCCTAGACATAGAAATACCCCCAAGTAGGTTTTATATTTCATTGTCCTACTTGGGGGTAGCATATCAAAATAGACAAAGAATATCGAATGGAGGGTGTTTTGTATGAAAAAATTGACAAGCAGGGTCATCTGGCTGTTTGCAGTCGGACAGCTTGGCTGGAGTATTCTTTCTGCACTGGTGACGAACTGGATCATCACGTTCTATGAGCCGGATACGGAGATGCTGAAGGCAGGACAGACGCTGTTTCTGCCGCAGGGACGCGTGATTCTGGGTATGTTTACAATTCTGGGCGGGATCTATGCGCTGGGTCGTGTGTTCGACGCAGTCACGGACCCCTGGATTGCGAATCGATCGGACAGGAGCCGGAACCCGAAGGGAAGACGGCTCCCATTTATGAGAAGAGCGGCGCTGCCGCTGGCTGTGGTGACGGTTCTGGTGTACTGCGCGCCGGTAAATGGACAGAGCCCGGTCAATGGTGTCTGGGTGCTTGTCATGATGCTGCTTTTTTATCTGTTCATGACGCTGTACTGTACGCCTTATAACGCGCTGATTGCGGAGCTGCCGAAGAACCAGGAGGAGCTGACGAGACTGTCAACCGCGATCTCCTTCACCTTTATCTTCGGAAGCGCACTTGGCTATGCTTGCCCGTTCATCTGGGGCGCACTCACACCGGCGCTTGGAAGAGTCCTTGCGATTCGCGTGACGTTCACTGTGCTGGCTGTCATCGCGCTTGTCTGCCTGCTGGTGCCGACCTTCACCATCCGGGAGCAGGACTATGTGGAAATCAAGCCGGTGAGCGGCAATGCATTCCAGTCTCTTGCAAAGACATTCAAGAACAGAGATTTCCGCGTATTTGTCGGATCGGACGTGTGCTACTGGGTGGCGGTCACGATGTTCCAGTCCGGCCTGAATTTCTTTGTCACCTCGCTGATGAAGCTCCCGGAGACGATGAACACGGTGCTTTATATCGGGATGACGCTGATTTCCGTCGCTCTATATATGGTTGTGGGAAAACTGTCCCGAAAGATCACGAAGAAGAAAATGATCGTCTGGGCGTTCATCGAGTTTTCAGCTGTCTATCTCATCACCGCAGTTTCAACCGGGCAGACTGGAACGAACAAGGGGATGGTTTTCGGCGTTCTGGTCATGGTCATCGCGGCGCCGTCGATGGCGATCCTCGGGATCCTTCCGCAGACAGTCGTGGCGGACATCGCCCGCAGCGATGAGATCACGACGGGAGAGAACCACGACGGCATGTTCTTCGCGGCGCGGACCTTTGCAATGAAGATGGGACAGAGCCTGGCAGCGCTTCTGTTTACAAGCTTTGCGACAATCGGAAGAAGCGCAGGGACAGGCTACCGGATCGCAGCCGTGTCCTCGACAGTCCTTTGTCTGCTGGCGGCTGTCCTGATGAGCCGCTATGATGAAAAGAAAGTGATGGCGGAGCTGCAGAAGGCAGAGCAGTGAGAGCGGGCTTTCCCCATCAGGCGGCTTTGCCGGCTGAACGTTTACAAAGATACCCTTCGTCTGATATGATGGCGTTGATGTGAATCCCACGAAGAACGTCAGGTATGCAGGAAGGAGGTGCAGGACATGGCGTACAGATGTGTAATTGTGATTCCTGCATACAATCCGCCTGCTTCTTTTTCAGGATATATTCCTGAGCTGAAAAAGGCGGGCTTTCAGGACATCATCGTGGTCAATGACGGAAGCCGCACGGACAAGCTTCCGGTGTTCTATAAGGTGGAGCGTGCAGGTGCGCTTGTCCTGACGCATGAGGAAAACAAGGGGATCGGCGCGTCTCTGCGGACAGCGATGACATACTATCAGGAGCATTTCGGCGGGAAGACGGATGGGATCATCACGCTGAACTCCGACAGGCTGACACCGGTGGCGGATGTCCAGAAGATGGCGGAGGCCCTTCATAATGAACAGGAGATGGGCTCGTATGCGATTGTCGTGGGCTCCAGGGACTTCGGAAGTCACCTGGTGACTGACTATGACTATCGCATGAATGTGCTCATGAAGCTGATCTACCATATGCTGATGGGGGTGCGGCTGGCGGATCCCATGTCCGGGATCTTCGGCATCCCGGATCTGAGGGTGCAGCACTGTCTGGATGTTCCGTCGGAGCGGTATTCGTATGAGACTGCGATGCTGATGTCCTTTGAAAAAATCGGCTTCCTTCAGCTACCGGTTCACTATGTTTCCTTTGAAAAGGGGTATGAGAAGGCACGGCGTCCGGGCGACACGTTTGGAATCATCCTGACGGTGGTCAAAAAGTTCATTCTTTATTCGATTACGTCGCTGATGGCGTCGATTGTCGATATCATCATGTTCGGAATTTTCACCGGCGTGACGTTCCGGGGACAGATGTTCGCGATCCTGTATGCAACAGTGTGCGCGAGGCTGATTTCGGCATCGGTGAACTACCTGCTGACAAAGCACTTTGTCTTTCATTTCAAGTCGGACAAGGCCCAGCAGTCGGCCAAAAGCGCCGGGGAGTTCATGGCGCTGTCAGCCGTCCAGTGTCTGCTGAGCGCCCTGATCGTCAGTGTGCTGAAGGGTGTCCTCGGCGGGTCTGCGGTCGGCTTCAAGGTGATCACGGATGTCGTGCTGTTCTTCCTGAGCTATAAGATTCAGCACAAGTACATCTTCAAGGATGACAAGAAATGTGAAGGGAAAGACGAGGAACTTCTGAAGGCTGAGAAGGAGAAGGCACAGCGGCTTGAAGCCGAGAGACAAAAGGATGAGACAGAGAAGGAGATGCAGCAGCATCAGACGCAGCATGAAGGCTGAGAGAGCCGGGGAGAAACAGGTTGCGGGGATAAGTTTTCTAATTGAGGATCATTGAGAAAAAGGAGAAAAAGATGGGCGTAATAGAATCACTGCAGAAAAGAAGAACATATTATCAGATTCACAAAAATCTCCCGGTCAGCGAGGAGAAGGTTGCCGAAACCGTTCAGGAGGCTGTGAAGCTTGTGCCGGATGCCTTCAACATGAAGAGTCAGAGAGTGATTGTCGCGCTTGGAGAAAAGCAGAACCAGCTCTGGGATGCGATCTATGATGCTTTCGGCGGGAAAGTGTCCAGAGAGAAGATCGATGGTTTCCGGGCAGGCGCCGGAACCGTGCTGTACTTCACGGATGAATCGGTTGTGAAGGCACTTCAGGAGAAGTTTCCGCTGTATGCGCCGAACTTCCCGGTCTGGGCTCAGCAGTCCAACGGAATGCTTCAGATTTCGATCTGGTCCGCGCTTCGCGAACTTGGAATCGGGGCGAATCTTCAGCATTACAATCCGGTGATTGATGAGGCTGTACGAAAGCTGTTCGATGTACCGGAAGACTGGAAACTCATCGCGCAGATGCCGTTCGGCGGCATCGTGGAAGAGCCGGGGAAAAAGGATGATGAGGAGATCAGCAGGAGAGTCCGTATTGCAAGATAAGCAGGCGGAGGGATGAACGCCGGCCTTGTGCCGGATAACAGAGCAGAAAGCAGGAGGGAGTTTTCGGTGAAAAACCGGAGACTCCCTCCTTTTTTGAAGGCAACCGATCATCATCGGGTGCGGAGCACGTTTCCGGAACAGGACAGGTACCGTGAGGCAGGAACGTCTGTCCGGGTCGGGAAAGCCGTCTTTCTGCCGCAGGTACCGAGGAAGCGACAATTCGCCTGCCATACCGGGAAAAAGAATTTGCCCGGTGAAGGAAAGGCCTGCATATTCGGGAAAGATTGCGGCTGTCTGTGCAAAACCGAAAAATCGGCGATGTGCATATATGGGCAGAAAATATTTGTGCAACATACACATATATCCGAACGAAACAATAATAAATAATAAAAAATGCGATAAAACCAATTGAAAACAATAAGAATATGCCCTATAATACGCTCAAATCAACTGCAGAAGATTGGTACCCATCGTTTCACCGCTAATACAAGCAGGAGGGACATATGAACAAAAGAGTCTTGGCAGGTATCTTGTCGATGGTGATGGCTTCAGGGATGAGCGCGGTTCCGGCGCTGGCTGATGATGCAGGGCAGGAACTGGATGTCGCGGTCAACGCGGAGGTCAAAACACTGGTTCCGTGGGCAGCTTCCGAGAGCCAGGCTTTCCTTGTGATGAACCAGGCACAGGAGGGACTGTTCCGGATGGATGCCGACAATGTTCCGCAGCCGGCACTTTGTGACAAGTACGAGCTTTCGGATGACAAGCTGACCTACACGTTCCATCTGAGAGATGGCATCAAGTGGAGCAACGGAGAGCCGATCACGGCGCAGGACTTCGTCTACGCCTGGATGAAGCAGATGAGCGCGGACGCAACCAACGGATACAGCTTTCTGATGACGGACTACATCGTCGGCGGTCAGGAATACAATGAAGGAAGCGGTTCAGAGGACAAGGTGGAGGTCAAGGCGGTCGATGACAAGACCCTTCAGGTCAAGCTGAAGAACCCGACACCGTATTTCCTCGGGCTCACCACGATGTCCATGTTCTTCCCGGTCAACCAGAAGTTCTGCGAAGCACAGGGAGATCAGTTCGATGTGACACCGGACAACATGCTGTTCTCGGGACCTTACAAGATTACAGAGTATGACCCGGCAGTCGGTGCGACATTTGTCAAGAATGATCAGTACTGGGATGCAGAGAACGTCGCCATCGAGAATGCGAAGGTTCGTGTCATGAAGGACTCCGCAGCAGCCCTGAATGCTTACAAGGCAGGCGAGCTCTCCCAGGTCGAGATCACCGGAACGGATGTTGCGGCGAACAAGGACAACCCGGAATTCTCACAGCTGACCGATTTCAGAACCAACTATCTGCAGTTCAACCTGACCGATCCGGTTATGAGCAACGTGGATATGCGCAAGGCAATCTCCCTTGCGATCGACCGTAAGACGCTTGTCGACAGCATCCTTGCGGACGGCTCCGCAGCCGGAACCGGACTGATTGCAGATGGAATGGCAGGTGATGGGACCAAGACCTTCAGAGAGCTGAACGGCGATGTCTCCCCGTATGACCCGGAAAAGGCGAAGGAGTGCTATGACAAGGCGGTCAAGGAGCTCGGTTCCGATGCTCCGAAGGAAGTCACGCTCCTGATCGGCGATGACAGTGTCATGAAGACCGTTGCAACCTTCATCCAGAGCCAGCTGGAGCAGAACCTCGGCCTGAGCGTCAAGATCGACACCAAGACGATGCAGGGACGCGGCGAGCAGATGGATGCGAACAATTACCAGTTCGGCTTCACGGCATGGGGTGCCGACTATGACGACGCGATGACGTACCTGGATCTGTGGACAAACGGTACACCTTATCGTGGAAACTACAAGAACGACGACTACAACAAACTGATCGCAGATGCGAAGTCTCAGACGGATGACAAGGCGAGACTGCAGGATATGCTCGATGCCGAGAAGCTTCTCGTTGAGACAGACGCGGTGGTGGCTCCGATCTATCACAGAGGACATGCGGTTCTGACCAAGTCCAACCTGAAGGATCTGGTCAGCCATCCGATCGGTGTGCCGATGGAATTCAAGTACGCGCACTTTGAGTGACGCGGCGGCTGCATAACGCAGAGTCCCGGCTTCGGGATATGAATGTTTACCGGATTCAACATCGCCCGGCGGCTTGCCTCGACGGGACATCATGATAGGGCGATGCTGATCAATTGGGCTGCATGGGAATCAACATGCAGCCTGATTTATATCAGAATCATGTGGAAGGAAGGCGGCTCATGGCTCGCTACATTGTTAAAAGACTGATCTATATTGTGGTCACGCTCTGGGTGATCACGACCTGCACATTCTTCCTGATGAAGAAGCTGCCCGGGACACCATTTGACCCGGAACGGTTCGCCTCCATGCCGCAGGCGCAGCAGGAGAAGGTACTGGAGATGTACGGGCTGAACGACCCGGTTCCGGTCCAGTACGTGAAATATCTCGGAAATATGCTGCGCGGTGACCTCGGGACATCCTTTACCTATGTCAACCAGCCGGTCACCGGCATCATCACATCCAGACTCGGACCTTCCTTCCTCATCGGTGCGCAGGCGGTCCTGATCGGACTGGCCATCGGGCTGATTCTCGGAATCCTGGCGGCCTGGCACCACAACAGCGGAATTGACGCTTTGACGATGATCATCGCGGTGCTGGGAGTCTCTGTCCCGAACTTTGTCATGGCGGCGCTTCTTCAGTACTTTATCGGACTGAAGTGGGGAATCCTGCCGATCGGATTCTGGACAAACTGGAAGTGTTCGATCCTTCCGACGATCGCGCTCTCCTTCAGCGCCACTGCGATGGTCGCCCGGTTCATGCGGACGGAGATGCTGGATGTCCTCAATCAGGACTATATCGTGACGGCCAAGGCGAAGGGCCTCAGCCAGATGCGGATCCTGATGTTTCATGCGATCCGGAATTCCATCATTCCAGTCGTCACCATCCTCGGACCAATCGTCATCAATCTGATGACAGGCTCTCTTGCAGTGGAGAGTGTATACAGCATCCCGGGAATCGGCAGCCTGTTCGTCGACTGTATCAAGGGCAATGATTATCCTGTGATCATGGGTATCACGGTATTCTACGCTTCCTTCTATATGCTGGTGATCCTGCTCGTCGACATCATCTATTCGCTGATCGACCCGCGTATCCGGCTTTCAAAGGAACAGGAGGACTGAGATGACAAACGAATGTGTGAAAGACTCCATGTTCCGGAAAGTGAAGGTGGATGAAGCAGAGAGGGAGCATCTTGACGCCCCAATGACGTCGGTGCTGGCGGATGCCTGGTACAGACTCAGGCAGAACAAGGCAGCTGTTGCGGCACTGTTTATTCTGGCAGCGATTATTCTCCTGGCGATTTTCGCGCCGGTTTTCTCACGCTATTCCTTTAAGGAACCGGATTACAATGCAATCTTTGCGCTTCCGGATAAAGCCCACATCTTCGGGACGGACCAGTTCGGCCGGGATCTCTGGGTGAGGTGCTGGATGGGCTGCAGAATCTCCCTGATGATTGCGGTGGTCGCGGCACTGGTCGATATCTTCATCGGTGTGACATACGGCGCCGTCTCCGCTCTGTTCGGCGGACGCGTAGATGCCATTATGCAGCGAATCATCGAAGTCCTTGTCGGAATTCCAAGCCTGATCATTGTGATCCTGTTCCTGATGGCATTTCCGGCCGGCGTCGGGACGATCATCGCGGCGCTCTCCATCACCGGATGGGTCAACATGGCGCGCCTGGTCCGGGCGGAGATCCTGAAGCTCAAGAATCAGGAATTCGTTCTGGCCTCCAGGGTACTTGGGACAAGCAGCAGAGGGATCATCCTGCACGATCTGGTGCCGAACGCGGTCAGCGTGATCGTCATCAACGTCATGTTTACCATCCCGAGCGCAATCTTCACGGAAGCCTTCCTGAGCTTCATCGGGATCGGCCTTGCGGAGCCGCAGGCATCCCTCGGTGTTCTGATCAACAATGGCTACCAGGTCCTTCAGAACTATCCGCATGTGATGATCTTCCCGGCCATCATCATTATATTGATCATGGTGTGCTTCAGTATCCTCGGAGATGGTCTCAGGGATGCCCTGGATCCGCAGATGAGCAGGTGAATCAGATGGAAAATGTACTCGAAGTGAAAAATCTCGTTGTGGATATCCGGACGCAGAAGGGCATCATCCATGCGGTCCGGGGTGTCTCCTTCAGCCTCAGACAGGGGGAGACCCTCGCGGTTGTAGGGGAATCCGGCTGCGGAAAGTCCATGACGATGAAGGCAGTGATGCAGATCCTGCCGAAGAATGCAAAGATCACAGACGGTCAGGTGCTGTTTCATGGGAAAGACCTGAGCAAGTATTCGGACAGACGCATGGAGAAACTGCGCGGTTCCGATATCTCGATGATCTTTCAGGATCCGATGACCTCTCTGAACCCGACAATGAAAATCGGAAAACAGATTGAGGAGGTTCTGAAGCTTCACCGCAAAGAGATGACGCCGGACGAGCGCAGGAAGCGTGTCGTGGAGCTGCTTGACCTGGTCGGGATCTCCAACCCTGAGACCCGGTACGGGCAGTATCCACATCAGCTTTCGGGCGGACAGCGTCAGAGGGTTGACATCGCGATGGCACTTGCCTGCGATCCGGATGTGCTGATCGCGGATGAACCCACGACAGCGCTCGACGTGACCATCCAGGCCCAGATCCTCGATCTGATGCGGGAGCTTCAGAAAAAGGTCCGGACCTCGATCATCATCATCACACACAATCTGGGCGTTGTGGCGAACATCGCGGACAGAGTGGCTGTCATGTATGGTGGAAAGATTGTCGAGACGGGAGATGTCCGGGATATCTTTTATTCACCGGCACACGAATACACGAAGGCACTTCTCGATTCGATTCCGGGAGCCGGGGACAAGGAGCGGCTTCATCCGATCCCGGGAACCCCGCCCGGACTCATGAAGCCGCCGGCCGGCTGTCCATTTGCGGCAAGATGCCGCGAGACGATGGAGGTCTGTGAGAAGTTCATGCCGGATTTCTATGACCAGGGAGCAGCACACAAGGCAGCATGCTGGATGCTTGACCCCAGAGCGAAGGAGGCGTAAGCGTGGGAACAGAACAGACACCTTTTCTGGAGGTACGGCACCTGAAGAAGTATTTCCATGTCGGCCGGGGCAAAGTGCTCCGGGCTGTCGATGATGTCAGTTTTCATATCAACAAGGGAGAAACCTTCGGGCTGGTCGGAGAGTCGGGCTGCGGAAAGTCCACGCTTGGCCGTACAGTCATACACCTGTATGAGCCGACGGCCGGAAAGATTACCTTTGACGGCCTCAAGGTCGGAGAGGAAAACTCACAGGAGCAGCGTCATCTTCTGACAAGGCGGATGCAGATGATCTTCCAGGATCCGTATGCTTCCCTGAATCCGAGAAGAAAGGTCATTGACATCGTGGCGGAAGGGATGGATGCTCATCATCTGTATGCTTCTGAGGAGGAGCGCAGGGAGACGGTGATCCGGCTCCTGGAGCGCGTGGGACTGCAGAAGGAGCATGCAGACCGCTTCCCGCATGAGTTTTCGGGCGGGCAGCGCCAGCGCATCGGGATCGCGCGTGCACTTGCCGTTCAGCCGGATTTCATCGTCTGCGACGAGCCGATCTCCGCACTCGATGTCTCGATCCAGGCGCAGGTGGTCAATCTGCTCGAGGATCTTCAGAAAGAGCACGGGCTGACCTACCTGTTTATCGCGCATGACTTGTCCATGGTTCGCCACATCAGTGACCGGATCGGCGTCATGTACATGGGCGCGCTGGTCGAAGTGGCGCCGGCGGAGGAGCTGTTTGAAAACCCGCTGCATCCGTATACACGCGCACTGCTTTCCGCGATTCCGCTGCCAGATCCGGATGTGGAGAAGAAACGCTCAAGAATTATGCTTGAGGGTTCTGTCCCCAGCCCGATTTCGCTTCCGGAGAATGAATGCCGGTTCTGCAGCCGCTGCCCGGTGAAGAGTGATGCCTGTAAAGCAGGCCGGCCGGAGCTGAGAGAACTCAGGCCAGGGCATTTTGTTGCCTGCCATGAGGCAGACTGAGAGATTTCTGCGAGGTGGTCAGGCGCACGAGAGGGATCATGAGACTTGAAAACAGCCTGTCAGAAATACCGGGAGGAAACTTGAGATGTATCAGTTTGACCGCGCAGCATATGAGAAAAGGATGAAATGGTTCACCGAAGCCAGATTCGGGATGTTCATCCACTACGGACTTTACAGCATCCCGGCACGGGGGGAGTGGGTCATGAGCGATGAGGAGATGACCGATGACCAGTACCGGAAATACTTTGACGCCTTTGACCCATGCGATCTGGATATGAGGCAGTGGGCAAAAGCAGCGAAAGATGCCGGGATGAAATATATGGTCATGACGGCGAAGCACCATGATGGCTTCTGTCTCTATGACTCAAAGTACACGGATTTCAAGTCGACCAATACCGCCTGCCATCGCGACCTGGTCCGGGAGTATGTCGATGCTGTGCGGGAACAGGGGCTGAAGGTCGGACTCTATTTTTCTCTGATTGACTGGCGGCATCCGGATTTCCCACATTACAAGGACCGCCAGCACCCGATGAGGAACCATCCGGAGTGCGGCAACGAAGGACGTGATTTTGACCGCTACCTGAAGTATATGCATGCGCAGGTGCGGGAGCTGATGGAGAATTACGGGAAGATCGATCTTCTCTGGCTCGATTTCTCCTATGATGATCTGAGAGGGGAGGCATGGAAGGCCACCGAGCTTGTGTCGATGATCCGGAGCCTTCAGCCGGATATCATCCTGAACAACAGACTGGAGGTCAGCGGAGAGGGCTTCGGCTCCCTTGCGGAAGGCCATCCGACTCCTTACCATGGGGATTTTATCACGCCGGAGCAGATGATTCCGCCTGCAGGGCTGAAGGATCCTGCGGGAAACAGCCTTGTCTGGGAAGCCTGTGTGACCATGAACGGCCACTGGGGCTACTGCGCGCAGGATCATTTCTTCAAGCCATCCTCCATGCTGATCAGAAAGCTGGTGGAGTGTGTTTCGAAAGGCGGAAACATGATCCTGAACGTCGGGCCGGATGCAAAAGGCAATTTTCCAAAGGAGTCCGTCCGGATTCTTCATGAGATCGGGAACTTCATGCGGGATAATGGAGACAGTATCTACGGCTCCGGGGCCTGCGCGGCAAGGCCGGAGGGGATGTACCGGCTGACACAGAAGGGCAGCAGGATTTATGTCCATATCTTTGAGAATACGATTGGACCGTTCCCGATTCCTGGAATACCCAAGAACAAAGTGAAGGGTGTCCGGCTTCTCCGGGACGGGTCGGAGGTGAAGATTTCCACCTCCTGGGTGCACAGCGACTATCCGGACATCCTGTTTGCGGATCTTGGGCCGGATCCGGTGCTTCCGGATCAGACCGATACGGTTCTGGAGCTGGAACTGGAGGCATGACAGAAAGAGGGAAAAGATGTTTACGGAGGAGCGGCAGCAGAAGATTCTTGAGAGCCTGCGCGAGAGCGGGAAGGTTCGGGTTCGCGACCTGAGTGAGCGCTTCGGCGTGACGGATGACTGTATCCGGAAGGACCTGAAGACGCTGGAGAATGCCGGAAGTCTGAAGCGCATCTACGGCGGAGCGCTGCTCTCCAGAGACTATACGCTGAACCGCGAGGTCGTCCAGCGGAGATCGGTCCATACGGAGGAGAAGAAGATCATCGCGGCAAAGGCTGCCGCGCTGATCCGCCCCGGGGAGACGCTTTTCCTGGATGTCTCGACGACAAATGTCCTGATTGCGCAGAATCTGGTGGCGTCGGGAATCAAGGTTCGTGTCGTGACAAACATGATTGATATCCTGGAGGAGCTGGTGAAATCCCCTTCCATCACGCCGATTGCGACGGGAGGAAGGATGCATACGAGCGTCAACGGCTTTATCGGGATCGAGGCTGCGGCGGCAATCCGAAGCTACAGCTTTGACCAGGGATTTTTCGGCTGCTGCGGGATCGATGCGACAGACTCCGACTATTCGCTGACAACACTCGGCGCCGAGGACGGGCTGACTAAGCGCGCTGCCCTGAAGGCCTCCCGGCATAAGTATGTTCTGATGGAACACCAGAAATTTGATTCAAACGAATGCTACAAGTATGCAAAGCTGGATGATATTGACGCGATCATCACCGATGAGGACCCCAATCCTGAGATCCGTGAGCTGATCGAATCGGTCGGCGTCGATATTATTTGAAGGAGCCGGTATGAAAAGGACGAAACTGGAAGTCTGTGTGGATAGTGTAGAATCTGCCCTGGCTGCATCTCGCGGCGGGGCGGACAGGCTGGAGCTCTGCGGATGCCTGCCGATGGGCGGCACAACGCCGGAGCTCTCTCTTTACAGAGCCGTCAGGCATTATACGGATCTTCCGGTACGCGTTCTGATCCGGCCGCGCGCCGGGGATTTCTGCTACAGCCTATGCGAGTTCGGGATCATGTGTGATGCAGTTGCCCTGTTCCGGGAGGAAGGGGCGGATGCGGTTGTGACCGGCTGTCTGACGCCGGAGGGAAATGTCGATCTGGAGCGGATGAAGCGGCTCCGGGAAGCGGCCGGGACGATGGATATGACCTTTCACCGGGCGTTTGACATGGTGAAGGATGCCGGTCAGGCGCTCCGGGACATTGTGTCACTCGGCGGGATCTCGACGATCCTGACATCCGGTCAGGCGCCGGACGTGGAGAAGGGCATCGGTAATCTGAAGACCATCATAGCCGGTGCGGACGGACGGCTTGACATCATGCCGGGCGGCGGTGTCAATTCCGGAAATCTGAGGCATCTGGAAGAGGAGCTGCATGCGCCGGTCTACCATATGTCCGGGAAGATGGCGGTATCCAGCCGTATGATCTACCGGAATCCTGCGGTGAGCATGGGAGAGGACAGCAGCTCCGAATATAGAATCTGGAGGACGGACGAAGAGGAGGTCCGGAGGGCACGGGCGATTCTCGGATAACGGAAAGAGGACAGACACCATGTTGTTTACGAAAGAAATGGATCTTCAGGTCCATGATCATTTTCTTGAGAGAAGAAGCAGGCTGAAATCGTGCATGTCGCATGCGGGAATGCATGCGGGCGGCCAGGCTGACAGCCACACTGCAGGAGAGGGTGAAAAACCTGAACGGGTGCCGGGCGGGATCCGCCTGGCGGAGGCAGGGGACGAGGCGGAAGGAGCCCTGACCGGGTTTCCGTCAGACAGATATCTGGAAAGTCTGGATACAGATGTTCGTACGGCGCTGGAATTTCTGTATGCCTGGATGCCGGTCTCTGACGTGATGATGTACCCGGCTGAGACGTACCTGGATTTTGCGCGCCGCGGCGTCTGGCTTAGAAAGAACAGAAGTCAGGTCACGGCACTCCCGGCCGATTTCTTCGGGGAGTATGTCCTGTTTCACCGTGTCAACAATGAGGAGATCCGGCCGTGCCGGGAACTGTTTGGAGAGCAGCTGGACCGCCGTCTGTATGAAGAACATGGAGAAAGGAAAAAGCCGCAGACAGAGGAGGAGCGCGCGCTGGAGATCAACCGCTGGGCAGCGGAAAACGGAACGTACCACAGCGATGATATCCGGACGATCTCTGCGGAAGCCTTCTACAGAAGAGGATACGGACGCTGCGGGGAGGAGTCCGTCTTTGTGGTGAATGCCATGCGTGCGGCAGGCGTGCCGGCGCGGCAGGTCTATGCGCCATGGTGGGCGCACACGGACGACAATCACGCCTGGGTAGAGGTCTGGGCCGCAGGCCGCTGGCAGTTTCTCGGAGCCTGCGAGCCGCAGTCTGTCCTGAACCAGGGCTGGTTCAACAGAGCCTCCTCCAGAACCATGCTGATCAGGAGCAGAGCCTATACAAAGGGTGCGTTTCTGGCAGATGAGGACATCATCGGGACGGACGGCTGCGTGACGGAATGCAATCAGACAGCCAGGTACAGAGAAGTCAGAAAGATCCAGGTGCAGCTTCCAAGGCGATTCGCTGCGTCAGGGCAGGCAGGCAGAAGGCCGGACGCTCCGGAGCAGCCTGTGTCGGCTCAGTCCTTGATGGAGAAAAGGAACGGGCAGACGGAAAAGACTGTCGTGGTTGAGCTGCAGGTCTATAACGAAGGTTCCTGGAAGACCCTGGCCCGGGAAAAAACAGACGAAGAGGGACATCTGAGCTTTTCCACCGGTGACGGAATGCTCCGGATCCATCCGCTCAGCAGTGCGCTTCAGGATGCATGCCTGCAGGCCGGAAGCGGCGATGCAGAGGTCATGCTGGCGGCAGCAGGCGATGAGGATGACACGGAACCCGGTGAGTCCGGTCAGAACATGAGGGAGCCAGATGGGGGCTGGCAGCAGATCGAGTACGCGGCACCGTCCGAGAAGCCTGTCCTTTATCCGCAGGCAGATGCCGGGCAGAGGAAAGCGGACAGTGCTTTTCTGGAGAGGGCAGCGGAAATTCGGAATGAGCGGACGAAGGACTGGGAGGCAGAGGGAACCGCTTTCCTCAGAAACGCTTCCGGGACACCGGAGCAGGCGCTTGTGAAGAAGACAGTGCTCTCTTCGCTCAGTGAAAAGGATCTGACCGACTGCAGGGAGGAGATTGTACGCCATCACCTGACAGCAGTTTTGAAGAGTGGTGCAAGAGAAAGATTGTCGGATCCGGAAGTGGTCGGTCTGCGCATCGGGAATGAAGTCCTGAGCAGCTGGTTTGAGGAGGTTTCGGCATATCTCGGTGAGGAGCGGATCGCGTACTTTGCAGCACATCCGGAAGAGATCTGGACTTTCGTGAACGGTCATGTTCATGAGCTGCCGCAGGAGGACTTCGGAGAGCTGATCATGACGCCCGGAGCAGCGCTGAGAAGTGGTGTCTGCAATCAGAACGCCAGAGAGGTACTGGCGGCGGCAGTCGCCCGTGTCTGCGGGATTCCTGCAAGAATCCGGGAAGATGATGGAACAGCAGAATACCGGGTATCGAACAGCCGGGCAGAAAAAGGAGCGCCGTCGGTCCAGGCGAAATATCTTCCGTTCGACAGTTCCCGGAGGGAGACATCCTGCCTGACCCTGCACACAGACGATGAGGCAGATGTCAAATATGAGACCACCTGGGGACTGACCCGGCTCTCCGATGAAGGGCAGCCGGATCAATTCCTTGCCCTGAAGGACAACTGGAACAAGGGACACATGGACATCCCGCTTGTGCCGGGCAGGTACTGCCTGGTTACCGCTCAGCGGCTTCCGAACGGCAATGCCCACGTATTGGAATACCATATCCGGGCGGAGGCAGACAAGAAGGCGGATATCCGTCTGAAGATGCAGCAGATCCGGCCGGAGGAGATGCTTGTCTCTGTCGATATGCCGCCGCTTCATCTGAGAGCCGACAACGGGGAGGTTGTCCGGAAGCAGAACGGGCAGAAAAGGCTGTACATCTGGCTGGCCCCGGGGCAGGAGCCGACAGAGCACATCCTGAACGAAATGCTGGACAATGCGGAGTCGTACGAGCGGATTGCGCCTGCGGTTTCGCTGATCACCGATACACCGGCGCAGAAGGAGCAGCGGCTGGTACGAAAAGTGACAGGCCGCTTTCCATCGATCCAGTGCTGCTATGCAGAGGATCCGTCAGAAAGAGAGATGCTGATGCGCAGCTTTTATCTGGATCCGGGGCAGCTTCCCTTCATCTTTGTGACAGACAGAAGCGGGCACGGCATCTTTTCAGCCGGCGGTTATCAGGTCGGGACAGGACGCCTTCTCATCCGAATCATGAATCTGTGAAGGAGGGCTGCTTTGGACAGAAGGAAGGACCGGGAATCGGGTTTGACGACTGGGCAGATACTTTTACAGTGGATGAAAGCACTTGATCGGCCAAGACCGGCCGGAAGCAGTGCGGAGAGGGAGGCGGCGAGGTATATCGCAAAGACCATCCGCACGGCAGGCGGAGAGCCCGAGACAGAGCCATTCCCGATCTGGCTCTGTGAACAGACTGCCGTTCTGACAGTATTCGGCAGCGATTCAAAGGCCAGCGTTCTGCATATCCCTGTGCGGGCATATGACAGACCGGTCCGGCAGTGCGGTCATCCGGACATGCCGATGATCATGTCTATGGGTCAGGCGGCAGCACGGGAGCAGACGGACGACCTGGGATGGAGTGGGGAATCTGAGCGGCTTGAAGCAGCCGGGCCGCTTCTGTATGCGGAGGATGGCGGTCCCCGTGCGCTGTCGATGGCAAAGGGCTGCATCGTCATGCTGAATCAAACTGTCAGCTCTGACTTGTACAGAAAACTATCTGAGGCAGGCGCTGTGGCGTACCTCACCATCACAGGGACGCCCATTGACGCCGGGCAGGACAGGCTTCCGGCAAGACGGCGGATCAGCCGAAGCGAGGAGAGAACAGTCCCAGGCGCGACGATTCACTGCCAGGATGCATCGATGCTGATCGAAAAGATGGCAGCAGATGCGCCTCAGAAACAGTCTTCACTGCCCGGAAGCAGTAAAAAGACCCGGGCAAGACTGACGGTCAACGGCAGCATCGTTCAGAAAAGCTCGCAGAATGTCTGTGCTTCTGTCAGCGGAAAGACAGACAGGGAGGGCTACGTACTCCTGACCGCTCATTATGATTCTGTACCGGAGGGACCGGGAGCGTATGACAACCTGGCAGCGTGCAGCGTTCTGACGGAGCTGTACAGACGCTTCCGTCTGTGCCCTGCAGACAGAGAAGTACGATTCGCCTGGCTTGGATCTGAAGAACAGGGGATGTTAGGAAGCTATGCCTATGTGCAGCGCCACGAATCGGAGCTTTTGGCGTGTCTGGCAGACATCAACATCGATCTGGCCGGGCAGGCCATCGGATCAGATGTCATCGGCGTGACAGGAAGCGATTCATTTGTATCAGAGATCCGGACATTTCTTGAAGAATATGGAAGTGATGCGGAGGTCAGGCAGAGCGTCTGGTCTGGTGACGCCAACACGTTTGCCTGGAAGGGCGTCCCGGCGCTGACATACGACAGAGACGGCTTTGGCATGCATACCTGTCATGATGAGCAGCGATTTTTGTCCGCATGGGAACTCGGGAGAGAAGCGGACCTGATCGAGGCGATGGTGCGGAATCTTGCGGAGAGGGAGATCACTGCTTCTGAGCGTGAACTGCCAGAGGAGATGGAACAAGAGCTGAAGAAGTTGTTTTTGAAATACTGAGAACGGGCAGATACGACTGAATCCAACAATCAACGCACTCAACCAAAAGGGTCATGCATCCCTGATAAATGGATGCATGGCCCTTCGTTTGGAATAGGAAAGTTACTCAGAGAAGAATTCGACAATCGTGTGAATGGCGGTGTCCATCAGCTTTGGATTGCGGAAGGGGTGGTCTGCACCCTCGACCGGAACCAGCTCGATCACGTTGTCCTCGCAGAACTTCTCGGAATCGCTGATTGGAACCATCTCATCGGCCGTTCCATGGATGACGATCATGCTGTCCGCCCATTCAAAGTATTCATATTTGCGGACATCGCTCGCTGCCAGTTCGTCAAAGAGGGATTTGTCCACCTTGAACTTCCGGTCCAGGCCGATCATCACTTCCTTGCCCTTCTCCAGCTTTTCGAGATCGGTGTCTTTCACATTCTTCAGCATCAGGTCGTACATCCGTATGCCGGGTGCGCGGAGTGCAGTTTTCGCAAATGGATTCCCGATTTCTGCGATGTATTTCAGGGTCAGGTAGCCGCCGAAGCTGACAGAATAATTGAAGAGTGTTTTGGCCTGCAGCGTATTTTTTGCATAGTCGGTGACAAGCGTCAGGTACAGCATGCAGTCCTTCAGTTCCAGCTTTTTCCTTGCGTCCTGTCCATGACAGGGCCAGTCAAACGCGATCACGGCGTCCGCCTTATGCTTTGACAGATACTTTTCCGCAAAACGGGTTATATTTGCAACGTCTTTATTGCTGCCGTATCCGTGCGTGCAGATCACGACACGGTCATGTGTCCGGCTGTCCTCCTCCGTCAGGATACGGCAGCGGATGGAAGCACCATTTTCGTTGATATCAAAGTGTTTTTCTTTCATGAATGCCTGGTCTTTCCTCTAAGATGTATATTTCCGAAAGTGTCCGAGAAGCATTGTAACACAGATTCTGAAGGACATAGAATTTCTTTCGCAAAGCGTTCAAGATTCCTGTTTTGCACCGGGGAAGACCAGTTGAAGTTCTTTGGCATCTGAAATATGATCTGTTCAGAACATATGGACATGCCAGATGAAAGGGCATGTCCCGGGACAGAGACATCCGGCAAACTGGGAGGAAGCGTATGCTGACGTATCATCTGGACGCGGGGGCGGGACCGCTTTATAAGCAGCTTTACGATTGTATGAAACAGGATATCGAGGATGGGAAGCTATCCTCCGGGGAAAAGGTGCCATCAAAACGGACGCTGGCACGAAACCTCGGGATCAGTACGATCACGGTGGAGACTGCCTACAGTCAGCTGATCGGGGAGGGTTATCTGTATACGCTTCCGAAGAAGGGATATTACGTCTCGGACCTTGCCGGCATGCACAGGTTTCGAAGCGGGATGAAGGCTGGCCAGTCTGCAGAAACGGCTGCCGGCCGAACGGGGGCCGGGTGGACAAGCCGTGCAGATGCAAAGGGCGCCGGCATGCTTGCATGTGAAAACAAAGCAGAAGAGGATGAGCCGGCAGGACCTCCGGATGCTGCGTTTGGGGCTGGAAGGGTCCGGTTTGATTTTTCCTCCAACCGGACAGCAGCGGCGGATTTTCCGTTTTCCATCTGGGCAAAATGCATGCGGGAGACGATTTCCATGCGTGAACAGGAGCTGATGGAAGTGTCTCCGAGCGGCGGCGTGGAGGCGCTTCGCCTTGCCGTCGCGGATCACCTGGCATCCTTCCGGGGCATGTCGGTCGATCCGGCCCAGATCATCATCGGAGCGGGAACGGAGTATCTGTACACGCTCCTGATCCGTCTGCTGGGTCAGGACAAGGTGTACTGTATTGAAAATCCGGGATACCGGAAGCTTCTGGCAATTTACAAAAGCAGCGGCGCTGTGTGCCGGTTTGCGGATGTCGACAGCCAGGGCATGATTGTCAGGCAGCTGAGGGAAAGCGGAGCCGACATTGCGCACATCAGTCCGACGCACCATTTCCCGACAGGGGTCACGATGCCGGTCAGCAGACGCTACGAAATGCTCGCCTGGGCAGGGGAGTTGGAAGAACGGTATATCATCGAGGATGACTATGACAGCGAATTCAGAATCAAAGGGCATCCGATGCCGTCGCTTCAGAGCATCGACGCCGCCGGAAAAGTGATTTACATGAACACCTTCTCAAAGTCTCTGACCTCAACCATCCGAATCAGCTACATGGTACTGCCGCCCCGGCTGGTCAGAACGTTCTATCAGAAGCTGGGATTTTATTCATGTACCGTCTCAACCTTTGATCAGTATGCCCTGTCAGACTTCATCAGCCAGGGATATTTTGAAAAGCACATCAACCGGATGCGGCTGTCCTATCGCAGAAGAAGGGAGAAGGTGCTTGCGATCACGAAAGCGCTCTTCAAACCTGAGGAGGGCCGAATCATTGAAAATGATTCCGGTCTTCATCTGATTCTGGAGCTTCGAACGGACAGGCCGGAGGATGAGATTCGGAGGGAACTGTTAAAAAAAGGCATCCGGATCAGCAGCGTGGCAGACTATGACATGCGCCACGAAGGCAGATACGGACACCAGTTCATCATCAATTACTCGAGTATGAACATCAGCTTTCTTGAGGAAGCGTACAGAGCGCTTCGAAAGGCGTGCGGTTTCCCTGTATTATGAAGGTTTTTTGAAAAGGGCGGTCGAGATATTGAAGGCGTTGTCAGCGCAGCGCTCCAGGTCGGTTGTCATATCGGTGAAGACGATTCCGGCCATCGGATTGCAGTTGCCGTTCATCAGGCGCTGTACATGGTTGTTTGTAATCTGGTCATGGAGCTGATCCACCTGGTTTTCGTTCTCGGAGGCTTCCGGAAGCTTGCGGAAGTTTTCTTCGGAGAAGATGTCTATGCACAGCTCGACGCTGCGGACAACCTTCTCCGAGAGCTTCTGAAGATCGGACTTTCCGGCGGCGGACAGCTTGTCATTCTGTTCATCCAGTTTCTGGCGGAATTCGATGATGTTTTCCGCCTGATCCCCGATGCGCTCGAAGTTCATGGCGATCACCATCAGCTTGGAGGCACGGAAGGCATCCGCGTCGGTGAGGTCAAGCGATCTGGTCTCCATCAGCCTGTCTGAGATCGCCTGACAGAGATAATCGATGATAGACTCGGTATCCTCAACCTGATTCATCAGCTTCTGTGTATTTCCTTCTTCAAAGAAGCACTGGAGCGACAGTTTCAGATTGTCGAGGGTCATTTCCCCCATTCTCCTGCATTCCAGGACCGCCTGCCGGATCTGGACGGAAGGCAGTGTCGATTTCGCGGAATTCAGATACAGCAGCTTCTTGCCTTCCAGCATCCTTGTCTCTTCCGGAAGCCGGGGGATCATCATCTCCGAGAGCCGTACGATCAGTCCCGAAAATGGAGACAGGACCAGTACGGAAAAGATTGCGAAGATCGTGTGCGTGTTTGCGATCTGGCGGCCGATATTGTTCGGGGACAGTCTGCAGATCAGATCCAGAACCTGCGGAAAGATGCCGATGATGGTCAGAAGCAGCGCTGCCCGAAGCAGGTTGAATACGAGGTTCAGCACAGCGGACCGTTTCCCGTTCCGATTCGTGGTCAGACCCGCCAGCAGGTTCGGAGTGACAGAACCGATCGCGGCTCCGATCAGCAGGTATACGGTCGTCTGATAATTCAGAATACCCTGCACGGCAAAGGTCTGAAAGATGACGGTAGACGAAGAGGAGCTCTGCAGAAGAGCTGTGAAGGCTATTCCAAACAGAACAGCCAGGACAGGGTTCGACAAGCCCGAAAGAAACTGCTCAAACTGAGCGCTCTGCGATAACGGTTTGATCGCATCCTTGATCAGGCCGACTCCGACGAACAGCATTCCGAAGCCGAGTATGATCATCCCGACGGATTTTACCCTTTTTCTGGACATAAAGAGGTACATCACGCAGCCGATAAACAGCAGAAGCGGGGCGAATGCTGTCAGGTCGAACGCTGTGATCTGTGCTGTGATGGTTGTCCCGATATTGGCGCCCATGATGACGGCGATGGCTTCCTTCAGATTCATCAGGCCTGAGTTCACGAATCCGATCACCATCATGTCTGTCGCGGATGAGCTCTGGATCAGAACGGTTACGCCCATTCCCAGCAGGATACCGCGGACTTTATTGGACGTTGCATGCTCCAGAATCGTTCGGACTTTGTCTCCGGCGGCGCTCTGAAGGCCGGACGACATGAGCGTCATCCCAAGAAGGAAGAGCCCGACGCCGCCCAGGAGAGCAAAGAAATCGGCAATACTCATAGCACAGTACTCTCTTTTCTGTATGCATTCTATGTAAAAGATATGTAAAGCAGGTAAATTATATGAAGAAATACGTAAGGAACAGGTCACGAATTATCAATAAATTTGCCATAGTATTATTATACTAAAGGCGAAGGTGACAATCAACATCGGGTCTGGCCTTTTGTTTCGTTTTCAATTGGCCGGTCTGGAGCGGCTGATGAAAGCGCGGGGCGGCGTTTTGAAGAGATTGTGAAGATTTCGGAAGGATCCTTGACAGACGGTATGAAACCTTATAGATTAGGCCGCAAAGGGTGCTGAATATCCCTTTGAGGAGCGTGATCTTTATGACAGCTTATTTCAAAAAGCAGATGGATAAGGAGTCGAACAGGAGAATCGCCGCAGATATTTCGGCTTATGGGAAAGAGATCGTTGATTCAGAGCTGTTTCGTCAGGCATTTGCACAGAAACATCATACAAACACGACGGTGGGAGAACACACGCTGAATGTGACGGCTGCTGCGCTTCGTATGTGCTATGCGCTTGAGAAGACCGGACTGAGACTGGACAGAAGAGCAGTGACGATTGGCGCGCTGTGCCATGATCTTGGCATCATCGGCCGTTATGAGAAGTTTGCGAACAATCGTGTCTGCTGCAGACTTCACCCGATTGACTCTGTCAGAATTTCCAGAGAGCTTGTGCCGGAGCTGGACCATAAGACGGAGGAGATTATCCGGTGTCACATGTGGCCGCTCAACGGCTGGATGCCGACGTCAGCGGAGGGATACCTGATCACGGTTGCGGACAAGTACAGCTCCATCCGGGAGCTGCTCTACAGACCGGCGCTGCCGCTGCTTCGGCGTGAGACGGCGGGAATGATTCTCGGGGCCCTTGTCTGCGGCGCTGCCGTTTGACAAGACAGTTCCATGGATGCCCCTTTTATTGCCGGCCGCTGATCGCTTCAGGGGCGGTGAAATCTTCGACAGAAAGTACCGAAGCGGGTTCACCCCCACAGCCTCCTGACGCGCGGTATGATCAGCCTGTTCAGAAAGCCGGTTACGATGCCGGCGCCAAGCCCGGCGAGCATCAGGACGGGAAGGTACCATTTCCAGGGGAAGCCGATTACAACCAGCGTGGCGACAAGAATCTGTCCGCAGTTGTGCAGGACGCCGCCGAGCGCGCTGACAGATACGACACTGAACTTTCCTGTTTTCCTGACCAGTGCCATGCCGAGAATGCTGAGCGCAGTTCCGGCAAGACCATATGAGATACTGAACAAATTCCCAAACAGAAAGCCGATGATCAGCACGCGCAGAGCGGAGATCACGATGGCTTCCTTCCATCCGGCCAGGTACAGGATGGTCACAATCACGATGTTCGCAAGCCCAAGCTTCATGCCTGGAACAGGCATGGGGACCGGGATGACAGCCTCTACATAGCCGAAAAGCACCGCGAGCGCCAGCAGCAGTCCGGAAGCGGCGACTTTGCGGGCAATTGTATCACCGTGCGACCCCATCGAGATCCCCTCCTTCTGATTCCTTTGCATCGACAATCGAAAGTACAACCTTATTGGGCAGGCAGACAATCGTGCCTCCGTTCTCGTCGATGGCACTTTCCTGGATACAGATCTGGTCCGGGCAGTCAGCCGATACCATCTTCACTTTTCCATCCTGAATTCTGCATACGTTCGAGTCATTAATCTCGATTTCCCGGTCTGTCGTCAGAGGATAGGTGCCATACTCTTTGCCATCCACCTGGATCAGAAGAGCAGGTGACTTTGGCTTCACAGCTGTGACAATCGGAATGATCAGCAGAATGACAGACAACAGTGCAAGACCGCCGATCAGGAGCAGGTCATTGCGCCGGATCTGCCGGTCGGATCGGTTATATTCAGTTTTATCCTCTTTCGTGCTCTGCATCATACTTGTTCCCAAAACATTCGAAATGGTGAGACCTGTCTGTTCAGCTGGCCGAGATGGTTTCAATATGATACCGATCGGATATAAAGGAGTCTTTCAGCCCATCGCTGATGGTGATGGTCTGGTCGGTATCAAAGAGAACCATGTCAAACTGGTCGTTATGAGCCTTCCAGAAGGAAATGGCTTTCTCTTTTCCCATCACGCAGAGAGAGGTGGAGAGACCGTCCGCCAGGGCTCCGTCCTTGCAGATGATGGAGACAGAGGAAAGGTCATTCTCGACCGGGTAACCGGTCGAGGGATCGATGATATGCGGATACCGTTTGCCGTCCTGGTCGACAAGGTAGCGTTCATAGCCGCCTGAGGTGATGACGGTACTGTCTTCTGAAAGCGTGAGAATGCCGAGAAGCGCGCTGGTGTCCGCCGGATCTTCGATGCCGACGCGCCAGGGGCTCCCATCAGGCTTGCTGCCTGTCACCTGAATGTTGCCGCCCAGGTCGGCAAGCCCGCCCGTCAGATGGTGCTTCTGATAGATATCCATGACCTTCTGCGAGGTGTAGCCCTTGGCGACTCCGCCGAAGTCAATCTGGACGCCGGAGGGGAGAGAAAGCTTCTTTGTCTCCGGGTCGTATGTGACCTTGGAGGAGTCGACAAGCGGAAGAAGCGCCTCTATCTCTGCTTTTGTCGGCACATGGCTGATCAGATGCTCACTTGAGGAGAGGACATCCGCGCCCGCCTCGGTCTGTGACTCAGCCTCAGTCTGCGCGGAAGCCTCGGTCTGCCCGGCACCGGGGGCCTGCGCAGCGGCTTCAGCCTGTGACTCAGCTTCGGTCTGCGCAGAAGCCTCGCGCCCTGGAGCACCCTCTGTGCCGCTTTCCGTCTCATCTTCGGATTCGCCGAAGAATTCCGTAAATCCCCAGAGCTTCATGATGGGGTAGATGGTGAAGTCGAAGGCACCGTTTGTTTCCTGATATAACTGAAGGGACATGTCTGTCAGCGCGGCAGTGTCATCCGAAAGTGTTCCGCCGCCATCGTGGTTGATCTGCCACACCTCGCTGCCTTTTGTGCCGGTTGAAAGCAGGCTGTCGAGTGAGCGGATTTTCTCCTCTGCTTCATCGAGCGCCGCCCCGGCATCCTCGCCGTAGGCCTTCAGGTTCATGACAGTTGTCATTGCGAAAAGCTGGCGGGTCTGCGGCTCTTCATTCTGACCGGCATATGCGGCCGGCGCAAGGGCAGCAGAGATAAGCATACCGGAAGCCATCATGGCACTGAGTGCGGCTGGTGTGATGGTTTTCTTTAAATATTTGAAAGGCATCGGTTCCTCCTGTCATCGGACCGCAGACACCTGGTCAACTTAACATGACGATGTGAACACCGGGTGTCTGCCATAAAAAGATTCTGGTATAACAATTGAAAATGCTAATTATTATTTGTATAATACTTCAATTGTGCAAGTCAAGAAGATCGACATGATTAGAGGAGGTATTCATGGGTGTGTTGACGTTCAGAGGGGGCGTTCACCCTTATGAGGGTAAGGAACTCTCATCTCAGAAGCCCATCGGAAAACTGGATCCCGGACCGGAGCTGGTCTATCTGATGTCACAGCATATCGGTGCACCGGCAAAACCAGTGGTTGCAGTCGGCGACCGGGTTCTGAGGGGGCAGATGATCGGGGAGGCAGGGGGCTTCGTTTCTGCGCCGGTCTATGCGTCAGTATCCGGAACGGTTAAGGAAATCGCTACCAGAAAGACCGCAACCGGGGCGCCTGCAACAGCCATTGTCATCGAAAATGATCAGAAGTATGAGTCTGTCTCATTTGAGGGAGCGAAGCTGGAGGACCTTGGCAGAGAAGAGATTCTGGAGAGAATCCGGAAAGCTGGCGTTGTCGGAATGGGCGGTGCAGGGTTCCCGACCGCTGTCAAGCTGGCGCCGAAGGACCCGTCTGCGATTGACCATATCCTGGTCAACGCGTCGGAATGCGAGCCGTATCTGACATCCGATTACCGGTGCCTGATGGAGGAGCCGGAGAAGGTTGCAGCCGGTCTTGAAGTGATTCTGAAGCTGTTCGGGCCCTCCTGCGAGGGTGTGATCTGCATCGAGGATAACAAACTGGATGCGGCGGAGGTTATGCGGAACGCTATATCCGGAAAGAGCCGGATGAGAGTTGCTGTTACAAAGACCAAGTATCCGGAAGGGGCTGAGCGCTCTCTGATCAAGGCAGTCACAGGGCGGGAAGTGAACTCTTCCATGCTGCCGGCGGACGCTGGCTGTGTGGTTGACAATGTGCAGACGGTTATCGCCGTCTATGAGGCTGTCATCGAAGGCAAACCGCTCATGGAGCGTGTTTTCACGATCTCCGGAGATGCGCCGAAGGACCCGAAGAACTTCCGGGTTCCGGTCGGAACGCCATACACACGGATCATTGAGGCAGACGGCGGATTTCGGGAACATCCGGAAAAGGTCATATCCGGCGGCCCTATGATGGGATTCGCGCTGGCAGATCTGGATGTCCCTGTCACCAAAACATCGGGTGCCCTGACCTGCTTTATCCACGATCCGGTGAAAAATCTGGAGAGCGGACCTTGTATCCGCTGCGGAAAGTGCATCGAGGTCTGTCCGCAGCGTCTGGTGCCGTGCAGGCTTCTGGATATCGCCCTGCATGGGGACATGCAGCGGTTCCAGGACGAGTATGGGATGGAGTGCGTGGCATGCGGCTGCTGCAGCTACAACTGCCCGGCAAAGCGCCCTCTGGCTGTCAACATCAATGCCATGAGAGGCAAGGTGCTGGCGGAGAGAAAGAAGAACAGGAAGTGAGGAAGTTCGGAAATGGGTGAAAAATTGCTTGTGTCACCTTCGCCGCACGTCAGGGCAAAGGGGAAAACGTCGCTGATCATGCTTATGGTGATTGCTGCGCTTCTTCCGGCCTGCGTGTACGGAGTACTGAATTTTGGAATGCATGCCCTGCTGATCCTGGTCCTTTCGACCGGATCAGCTGTTGCAGCAGAGCTTGTCTATGAGCTTGTAATGAGAAAGAAAATCACTGTGACAGACGGATCTGCCGCAGTGACAGGGCTTTTGATCGGCATGAATATGCCGCCGATGATCGCATGGTGGATACCGGTGATTGGCTCTGTGTTTGCAATCATTGTGGTGAAGCAGCTGTTCGGCGGCCTTGGCCGTAACTTTATGAACCCGGCTCTGGCAGCCCGCTGCTTTCTGGTGCTGGCGTTCTCTGCGCAGATGACTGCTTTCACGACCGGGACCGGTGTGCTGAGTCAGGTGACAGAGCCGACTGTGACGGCGGAGACAGCTGCAGAGGCGGATGGCAAGGCCGATGAGACCGCTGGTTCAGATGCGGATTCGGCGGCGACAGCCTGGACGGAGGCGGCAGCGAAGACCGATGCCGACTCAGCGGCGACAGCCGAGACGGAAGAAAAGGGCAAGGCAGCCGCGGCAGCGAAGATCGACGCGGACTCAGCAGCAACAGCCGAGACGGAAGAAAACAGCAAGGCAGCAGCGGCAGCGAAGACCGACGCGGACTCAGCAGCAACAGCCGAGACGGAAGAAAAGGGCAAGGCAGCCGCGGCAGCGAAGACCGACGCCGACTCAGCAGCGACAGCCGAGACGGAAGAAAACAGCAAGGCAGCCGCGGCAGCGAAGACCGACGCCGACTCAGCGGCGACAGCCGAGACGGAAGAAAACAGCAAGGCAGCCGCGGCAGCGAAGACCGACGCCGACTCAGCGGCGACAGCCGAGACGGAAGAAAAGGGCAAGGCAGCCGCGGCAGCGAAGACTGATGCCGACTCAGCGGCGACAGCCGAGACAGCAGATGCGGCCTCCGGCGCAACGGCCGGGACGGAGAAAGCGGCTCCGGAAGCGGAGGCTCAGGATTCCGGTAAGCTGGATGCTGTGTCGACAGCGACTCCGCTGAAGTATCTGAAGAAGGGCCAGAGCTTTGACCTGAAAGCGCTCTTCTTCGGAAACACACCTGGATCCATCGGAGAAACCTCCGCACTGCTTCTGCTGATCGGGGGCATCTTCCTGATGCTGCTTGGCGTGATCGACTGGAGAATCCCGGTCTTCTATATTGGAAGCTTTGGCGTGCTAGTCCTGATCACTGCAGCGGCAAGGGGATATGATGCACCGCTTCAGTACATGCTTCAGGAGCTGTTTGCAGGCGGACTGATGATGGGTGCCTTCTTTATGGCGACCGACTATGTCTCTTCTCCGTATACAAAGAGCGGAAGAATCTTGTTTGCGCTGATCATCGGTGTCATGACCTGGCTCTACAGAATGTTTGGCATGTATAAGGAAGGCGTCTCCAACGCGATTATCCTCGCAAACTGCCTGACACCGCTGATCGACCGGCTGACGCGTCCTGTTGCTTTCGGAATCAGAAAGAAGGAGGCATCGTCATGAGCAATCGTTTTTGGAAGGGAATTTTTGAGGAGAATCCGGTTCTCGTCCTGATGCTGGGCCTGTGCCCGGCACTTGGGACGACAGCCGCTGTAAAGCCTGCTCTGGCGATGGGAATCGCAACTGCGATTGTTCTGATTGCAGTGGAGCTGGTGATGACACTTCTGAGTCATGCGGTTCCGGAGAAAGGCTTCATGGTGGTTTCTGTTCTTCTGACAGCCGTTCTGACGTCGGCTGCTGACTATGTGATGGCGCAGAACTTTCCGGAACTTCGCGAAGAACTTGGCATCTATCTGCCGCTGATGGCGGTCAGTTCGGTGATTCTCAGCCGTGTCTGTGCAGTGTCGAAGAACGGATCACTGGCAGAAGCCCTGGGGGACTCGGTTGGCATGGGCATCGGCTTCATACTGGCACTTGCTGCGGTCAGTTCTGTGAGAGAGCTCCTTGGAGCAGGAACCTGGTTCGGCCTGCAGGTGATGCCGGAAGGATTCCAGCCGGTTGCTGCATTCTCCATGGCACCAGGAGCATTTTTCACAGTTGCGTTTCTTGCAGCTGCGATGAATATCAAAGCCCGCAGGAAGGCGTCAGAGACAGACAGGGAGGGTGAATGATGAATTATGTCGTGTTCGCGGTTGAAGCCGCCCTCATCAGCAACATTGCGCTGAGCTATTTCCTTGGACTGTCTCCATTTCCGGAGATCGGGAAGAACAAAAAGCAGACGTGCGTCGGTGCGCTGGCGATGGTTATTGTGATGACGCTTTCCAGCCTCATCTGCGGGGTGATATACCGTTATATCCTGGTTCCGGCAAATGCTGAGCAGGTAAAGACTCTTGTATTCGTAGTGGTCATCCTTGCGGCATCCGGACTGCTTGCGCTGCTTCTTCGAAAGCGGACTGATGCGCTGGAAGCGGGAAAGCCGTTTCCTGTTCTGGCGGTCAATACGGCTGTGCTTGGTACGGTACTGGTCATCGTACAGAATGACTACAGTGTTCTGAATGGAACGTTTTACGGATTCATGGCAGCTGTGGGATATCTGATTGTCATTGCAATGCTGTCGGCAATCGACGATGAGCTGAAATACAGTGATGTACCGAAGTCCTTCAGAGGGGTTCCGATTCTCCTTGTAGCAGCAGGACTGATGGCCATTGCATTTCACGGGATTGAGGTTCTTGGCGGCTGATAAACTGCAATTGATTTTCGGCGAAATGTATGGAATAATATACAGGATAGATGCAGGTTCTAATAGGAACTGTACCAGAAGAAAACAGGAGGTTTGTGCATTATGAAGAATCGTATTGTAGCAGCTGTTCTTGCTGTCATGGTAGCCGGAGCGCTGACTGCGTGCAGCAGCGGTTCCAAGACAGAGTCGACAACACAGACGACTGCACAGGCAACAACGCAGGCTGCGAAGGAAACCCAGGCGAAGACGACTGAGGCGAAGCCAGCAGCTGAGACAAAGACATCCGAGGCAAAGACGACCGAGGCGAAAGCAACCGAGGCAAAGACAACCGAGGCAAAGACGACTGAGGCGAAAGCAACCGAGGCAAAGACGACCGAGGCGAAGGAAACTGAGACGAAGGCAACCGAGGCAAAGACGACCGAGGCGAAGGAAACTGAGACGAAGGTAACCGAGGCAAAGACGACCGAGGCGAAGACAACCGAGGCAAAGACAACTGAGGCTGCTGAGACGGAGGCTGAGAAGAAGCTTCCGGAGGAGGCTCAGTACACGATCTATAACCAGACCGGTGAGAAGGTTACGGAGATCAAGTTCACACGCAACGACACCGGAAAGGTTGCGCTTGACGAGAAGAGCGGACTGGCTGACGGCGCATCCACTGTCCTCAAGATCAAGAAGGATTCGACTGTCACAGACAAGACATCCTTTACCTTCTCCTTCACGACGGAGGGCGGATATACGGCAGAGTACAAGACCCTCGGATTCGAGGTTGCTCCGATGACCCTGATCGCAGAGGACGCAAAGAGCGGCGCAACTCCGTTCAAGTTTGAGGCTCCGGCTGAGGGCGTTTCCACCGAGGCGTCCACCGAGGCGTCTACCGAGGCTGAGAAGGCAGCTGAGGCAAAGACAACCGAGAAGGCAACTGAAGCAAAGGCAACTGAGAAGGCGACCGAGAAGGCAACTGAGAAGGCGACCGAGAAGGCAACTGAGAAGGCAGCGGGAGCTGTGGAGACGGAAGCTGCAACGGAGGCAGAGAAAGAGAAGAAGAAACTTCCGGACAAGGCAGAGTACACGTTCAACAATAAGACTGGCGAGCAGGTTACGGAGATTAAGCTGGTGGACAATACGTCCAAGAAGGTTGTAGAGGACCTGAAGGACGGACTGGAAGACGGCAAGTCCGTTAAGGTTTCCATCAAAAAGGACAGCAGCATCACGGACAAGACTTCCTATACGCTGACCTTCACCACAAAGAGCGGGTACAAGGCAGAGTACAAGACCCTTGGCTTCGAGGTTGCAGGAATCAACTTGATCGCAGAAGATGCAAAGAGCGGCGCAACGCCGATCGAGTTTGTTCCGGAAGCTGAGACCGAGGCAGAGACTGAGGCTGCAACGGAGGCAGAGGAAGAGAAGAAGGAACTTCCGGACAAGGCAGAGTATACCTTCAACAATGCGACCGGTGAGAAGGTCACAGAGATCAAGCTGGTCGACAATACATCCAAGAAGGTTGTAGAGGATCTGAAGGACGGACTGGAAGACGGCAAGACTGTGAAGGTCTCCATCGACAAGGACAGCAGCATTACGGACAAGACTTCCTACACGCTGACATTCACCACGAAGAGCGGGTATAAGGCTGAGTACAAGACACTTGGCTTTGAGGTTGCGACCATCAAGCTGATCTCTGAAGATGCGAAGAGCGGTGCAACACCGATCGAGTTCGAGAAGTAAACTATCCGGAGCAATAAAGAAACAGGCATCTCAGCCTGGAGACTTCAGGCTGACCGGCGTTATAGAATCCTGCGGGAATTGTTCATCCCGCAGGATTTTTTTGTCAGAGAGTACCTGAAAGAAATAAGAATTGACACAGCGGGAATGTAGTCGTATAGTAAACATATGAACAGATGCTCATATGTTTGTGAAAACATTCTGATACACAGGAGAGCAATACAGGAGAGCAGAGAAGCAGAGCAGGCATGCCGTTCAGAAAGGAACGCCGGTGGTGCTGTCTGTAGAAAAATAGAGAGGGAAGGGAGGAGATGAAGATGGCGGAGTGCGATGTGGATCTGTGTGAGGTCCGGGAGGTTCACCAGGAAAAGGTTTCAGAGATTACGGCGAAGATGCCGGAGGAGGATGAGCTTTACGACCTGGCGGAACTGTTCAAGGTGTTCGGGGACTCGACTAGGATGAGAATCCTGTTTGCCCTGTTTGAGGCGGATATCTGCGTATGTGACCTCGCGCAGGCGCTTGGAATGACACAGTCGGCGGTTTCACACCAGCTGCGGATTCTGCGGCAGGCCAGGCTTGTTAGCAGCAGACGGGAAGGAAAGCAGGTTATTTATTTCCTGACAGATGAGCATGTCAGGACGATCATCGACAAGGGAAGAGAGCATATTGAGGAAGACTGACGAGGAGACCGCAGGACGCCTCGGATGACATGACATGGCAGATAAAGGGGGATACAAGTGATGAAGAAAAAGTTCGGGTGCGAAGTAGACTGTGCAAACTGTGCGGCAAAGCTTGAGGATGCGATCCGGAAGGTGGATGGCGTTGAAGCGTGCAGTGTCAATTTTCTGACGCAGAAACTGACATTAACGGCTCCGGATGACCGGTTTGACGAGGTCCTTCAGGCAGTTGTGAAAAAGGCAAAGCACATCGAGCCGGACACTGTGATCCATATCGGCTGAGAAAAGGGGACGGACATGACGAAGAAGGAGCATCGGACACTTATCCGGATTATTGTGACGCTGATCTGGTTCGCTGCTTTGCTGGCAACAGACCACGCAGGACTTCTGAGAGGAGCCGGGACGTATGGAAGATTTCTGCTATACTTTCTGCCTTATCTGCTGATCGGCTATGACGTATTGCTGAAGGCACTGAGGAATATCATCCGGGGACAGGTGTTTGACGAGCATTTTCTGATGATGATCGCAACCTTTGCAGCCTTCGGACTTGGTCTGATGGGGGATGAGGCTTATTCAGAGGCCCTTGCAGTCATGCTGTTCTATCAGATCGGGGAATTGTTCCAGGATGTTGCGGTTGGGAAGTCCAGAAAATCAATTGCCGACATGATGAGCATCGCCCCTGAGAGTGCGAATGTCGAGCGGAACGGCAGGGTTGAGGTCGTGGATCCGGAGGAAGCTCATATCGGGGATATCCTGCTGATTAAGGCGGGTGAGAAGGTGCCGCTGGATGGAACTGTCATTGAAGGAGAATCCTACCTGAATACAGCTGCGCTGACAGGTGAGTCGGTGCCGCGCCGCGTAAAGGCGGGGGATCCGGTCATTTCCGGCTGCGTGAACGGAGAGGGGACGCTCCGGGTGCGTGTGGAAAAGGAGTATGAGGACTCCACGGTTGCGCGGATTCTGGATCTGGTGGAGAATGCGAGTTCCAGAAAGGCACGCCTGGAAAACTTTATCACAAGGTTTGCACGCGTCTATACGCCGGTTGTCACGATCGGTGCAGTCCTGCTGGCTGTGCTTCCTCCGCTTTTTCACATCGGAGGTCTGACATATGCGGACTCAATCAGAAGGGCCTGCAATTTCCTGATTGTCTCATGCCCCTGCGCACTTGTCATTTCGGTGCCCCTCGGCTTTTTCGGCGGGATCGGCGCCTCTTCGAAGATCGGTGTGCTGGTTAAGGGAAGCAATTACCTGGAGGCTGCATCCGGTCTGTCAACGCTTGTCTTTGACAAGACGGGGACGCTGACAAAGGGAGAGTTCCGGGTGCAGAAGGTTGTTCCGTCTGCCGGGGAATCCGACACTCAGAATCTGCTTGGCACTCCTGAGGAGGCGCAGCGCAGGCTTCTTGAGACTGCGGCATTGGGAGAGAGCTATTCCAATCACCCGATTGCACGGTCGATCCGGGAGGCTTTGGGTGAGAATACAAGTCTTGACACCGCAAGAGTGACAGATGCAAAGGAGGCTGCAGGACATGGAATCGAAGCGCTTCTGGATGGCAAGAAGCTTCTGATTGGAAACCTGTCGCTCATGACATCGAATCATATCGACGCAAAGCCGGCAGAAGAGCCGGGGACCATCATCTATACAGCACTGGACGGTCATTACCTGGGATATATCGTGATCAGCGACACGGTGAAGGAAGGCGCGAAGGAAGCCATCCGGGAGATCAAGGAAGCCGGTGTATCCAAGACGGTGATGCTGACCGGAGACAGGAAAGGTGCGGCTGTTCAGGTCGCAGAGACGCTTGGAATCGACGATGTTCACAGCGACCTTCTTCCGGCAGACAAGGTTTCGGAGGTTGAAAAGCTGATTGCAGAAGCCGGAAAAGCCGGCGGAAAGCTCGGGTTTGTCGGTGACGGGATCAACGACGCACCGGTTCTGATGCGGGCGGATGTCGGGTTCGCCATGGGAGCTCTTGGCAGTGACGCGGCGATTGAGGCTGCGGATATTGTCCTTATGGATGACGATATCCGGAAGATTGCGAAGGTGATCCGGATTGCCAGAAAGACGATGCGGATTGTGAAATCTAACGTTGTGTTTGCGATAGCAGTCAAGCTGCTGATTCTGGCGCTCTCCGTCTTTGGGCTGGCTTCCATGTGGGCGGCTGTCTTCGGGGATGTTGGCGTCGCGATTCTCTGCATTCTGAATTCCATGCGGACACTGCATGAGTCACGCTGAGAATATGCCCTTCCGGTTGGCATGGGTCATCCGGAGGGGCATTCTTGTTGAAGGTGGGCCAGAAGCATGATGCATGCTTGCTTGTATATCATGGCTTCTGGCGACCGGGCATCATCGGGTGCGGAGTACGAGATAAAGGCGACTTGAAGAATGGCAGAAACACTGCTATGATGCAAAACGGTATGTTTGACAAGGGTGAACGATGTGACAGGTGATCGCAGGTGCGGGAGCCTGCGGGGGAGCATTTGATGAGCAGTGAAATGAAGAGAAGAATCCTGATGACGATCGCAGGGGTCTGCATCTGTGGACTGAGTGTCGGGATGTTCAGTTTTTCGGATCTGGGTCTTGACCCGTTTCAGGTCTTCGCACATGGGACCTGGCATCTGGTGCATATGGGATTTGGAACCTTCTATGCGCTGGTGAACATCGTGCTCCTCGTACTCATTTTTTTCGTGAACCGGCGTAAGATCGGGCTTGGGACGGTCATCAATCTGTTTGGAGTCGGCTATATGGCAGAATTCTCGGAGTGGGTGATTCGTCATTTCGTCCATACGGAGTCATTTGGTGTCCGCTTTCTGTTCCTGGTTCTGGGAATTGTGGTGATGTGCCTGTCCTCCGCCATCTACTTTACGGCAGACCTCGGGGTTTCAACCTATGATGCCATCGCACTTACAATCGCGGAGCGGACTCGTTTTCAGTTCCGGTTTATCCGGATTGCAACCGATCTTGTCTGTGTGGTGACCGGCTGGGTGGTTCTGGATCTGACAAGGCTGTCGAGCTTTCCGAAGGGCGGATCTGCCCTGCAGATTCTCATGTGGTCGCTCGGCGGGACGGTCGGTGTCGGGACGATCATCACGGCATTCTTCATGGGGCCGCTGATCGCTTATTTTAACAGGAAGGTCGCAGAGCCGATGCGGTACGGCAGACAATCAGGTGCGGCAGGCGCGGGATCCTGACGGGAACAGACGGGCCTGAAATAGGAACGGCGCTGATGCGGATGCTGCCGGAGGGCAGGGTTGACAGAAAGGAGTGACTGAACGATGAAGATTATGTTTTATTCACTGAGGCCGTTTGATGAACTTTCATATGCGGAGAAGTTCAGCAAACAGTACGGGATTGATTTTGCCTGGACGGCGGATTACCCGAATCCGGACAATATTAAGCTCGCTGAGGGATGTGACGCAGTCAGTTCGACACCCTGCGATATGAGCGCAAAGTATATCGACGCATTCCATGATCTTGGGGTGAAATACCTGCCCTGCCGCAGCATTGGATATGATCACATCGACATGAATGAAGCCCGGAAGCTCGGCATGAAGGTTTCCAACGTGAGCTATGCTCCTGGAGGAGTCGCGAACTATGCCATCATGATGATGCTGATGCTCCTGCGGAAGATGATGCCGATCATGAAACGGGCTGAGATTCAGGATTACCATCTGAAGGGGAAGATGGGGAGAGACATCTCGAACTGTACGGTCGGTGTGATCGGAACCGGTCGGATCGGACGTACCGTGATTCGCTCGTTATCAGGCTTCGGCTGCCGGATTCTGGCATATGATCCTTATCCGAACGAGGAGGTCAGGAAGTATGCGTCCTATGTTTCGGCTGACGAGCTGCTGGCTCAGTCCGATATCATCACGCTTCATGCGCCGGCCAGCGAAGCCAACTATCATATCCTGAACCGGGAAGCCTTCGGTAAATGCAAGGACGGTGTCCTGATCGTTAATGCGGCGCGCGGCACGCTGATTGATACCGCGGCACTGATCAGTGCGTTGGAGAGCGGGAAGGTCGGAGGAGCAGGCCTTGATGTCCTGGAGCATGAGGCCGGGCTGTACTATTACAACCGGGAAGGCGATGTTATCCGCAACGATGAGATGAGCATCCTTCGTTCATTTCCGAACGTGATCCTCTCCCCGCATACTGCGTTCTACACCGATGACGCGGTGGAGTCCATGGTAAATGGAATCTTTGAGAGTGTCAGCTGCTGGGCGAGAGGGGTTGAGAACCCGCACGAGGTGCACTGAACACGAAGAAACAGGTATACACAGGGCTTGAGGAGGATGAATATGGAATTCAGCAGAACGGTGCAGCGGTTCGGAGATGAGATCTTCGCGGCACTCAATGAGAAGAAGATCGCGTTGGAAAAGCAGGGAAAGACGATCTACAACATGAGTGTCGGGACACCGGACTTTGAGACGCCGGAACACATCAAAAGAGCGCTGATTGAGGCAGCAAAGAAGCAGGACAGCTGGAAGTACGCGCTGCGCGATTCAGACCGGCTTGTCGAGGCAGTCATCTCTTATTATCAGAAGCGCTTCGGCGTGACGCTCAGGCCGGACCAGATCCAGAGCTGCAACGGGACGCAGGAGGGGATGGGCCATATCGGGATGGTGCTGGCGAACGAGGGCGATACGGTTCTTCTTCCGACGCCTTGCTATCCGGTTTTCATCACCAGCGTGAAGATGGCAGGGGCGGAACCCTGGTATTATCCGATGACCGCTGAGAATGGGTTTCTGCCGCGTGTGAGTGATATTCCGGAGGATGTCGCGCGTCGGGCAAAATACATGGTCGTGTCGCTTCCGTCCAATCCGATGGGCTCGGTCGGAACACCAGAGGTCTATGAGGAAATCATTGCCTTCGCGAAAAAGTACGATATCCTGATTGTCCATGACAACGCGTACAGCGATATCATTTTCGACGGGGTGGAGGGGAAAAGCTTCCTCAGCTATCCAGGTGCGATGGATGTCGGGGTCGAGTTCTTTTCTCTGTCGAAGAGCTTTAATCTGACGGGCGCGAGAATCAGTTTTCTTGTGGGACGCAGCGATGTCGTGCAGGCTTACAAGAAGCTGCACACGCAGATTGACTTTGGTATGTTCCTGCCGGTTCAGGAAGCGGCGATTGCGGCGCTGACCGGACCGCTGGATTCCGTGAAGGAGCAGTGCCGGAAGTATCAGGAGAGAAGGGATGCGCTCTGCGGCGGGTTCCGCTCCATTGGCTGGGATATGGTTGACAGCCATGGGAGCATGTTCGTCTGGGCGCCGATCCCGAAGCAGTATAAAAACAGGAATTCAATGGCGTTCTGCCTGGATCTGATCGAGAAAAGCGGTGTCATCTGCACGCCTGGCTCCAGCTTCGGACCGCTGGGAGAGGGATATGTGCGCTTTGCGCTTGTGCTTCCGCCCGAAAAAATTCATGAAGCGGTGAATGCAGTCAAAAAGTCCGGAATCCTTGACTGAAAGTAAAATTATTTTCGATAAATTGACATATTTCGTACAATTTGTAGCTTGACGCTCCGGAGTGTGAGTGTTAGTATTTTCATATTCCGTAAGATAGCGGACAAGAGATGGAGTCTCGCGTAACTTTGCGATGGGGCAAAGTTCTGCGGGACTTTTTTACGCTGATCAGTCAGGATGGCTGAAAGGTGTCATGCCGGCCTGTGGGTGCCGGAAGCGGAGGAGATCAGGATGAGGAGAAAGGTTGTTTCGGCGGTTCTTTCAGCAGCGATGGTATTCTCGATGGCTGGTGCCTGTGCGGCATTCGGCGGGGAGACAGAGGCAGCTTCCGGGACGGAGGCAGGAACGGAGGCATTCACAGAGAGCCCGGAGGGCTCTGGTCTGATCAAGGACGGGGTGTTCTCCATTGCAAACGAGTGCGGCTACGCACCGTACAACTGGTCACAGCCGGATGACTCGAATGATTCGGTTCCGATCGAGGACACCAGCGAGTATTCGAACGGCTATGATGTCATGATCGCGAAGAAGATCTGTGATGCGTATGGCTGGAAGCTGAAGGTCAACCGTCTGGACTGGGATTCTCTGATTCCGGCGGTGCAGTCCGGCCAGGTTGATGCCATCATCGCAGGTCAGTCGATGACGGCGGAGCGCGCCAAGCAGGTAGATTTCGCGGGACCGTATCTGTACGCGACGATTGTGGTTGTCACAAAGAAGGACTCGAAGTTCGCGGGCGCGAAGGGTATCTCCGATCTGTCCGGAGGAAAGTGCACTTCCCAGATGGGAACGATCTGGTATGACACCTGCCTCCCGCAGATCAAGGGAGCGGATGTTCAGGAGGCAGCGGAGTCTGCGCCGGCGATGCTGATGGCGCTGGAGACAGGCGCGGTGGATTATGTCTGCACGGATATGCCGACGGCGCAGGGTGCAGTGGCGGCTTATCCGGATATGACGATTCTTGACTTCTCCGGTTCGGATGACGACTTCAAGGTATCGGACGAGGATGTCAACATCGGAATCTCTGTCAAGAAGGGCAACACAGCGCTCAAGAGCGAGATCGATGCGGTGCTGAATACCATGGACAAGAAGGACTTTGATGACATCATGGCGGATGCGATCAAGATTCAGCCGATCACGAACAACTGATCAGTGGCGGGAGTTGTCAGATTACAATAGCAGGATGATAAGATGGAACAGTTTGTAAAATTGGGAAGTGATATGGCCTCCCTCTGGTCGAAGTATGGCGGGACGTATATGGGTGGTATCTGGCGGACGCTGATCCTGGCATCGGTCGGTACTGCGATCGGGTGCCTGATCGGTTTTCTGTGCGGCATTGTGCAGACAATTCCGGTCAGCCGGAACGATTCAGTGATCAAGAAGGTGATTCTGAAGATTGTTCAGGTGATTCTGAGGATCTATGTGGAAGTGTTCCGGGGGACACCGATGATCCTGCAGGCTGTGTTTATCTTCTATGGTCTTCCCTACTTCACCAACAATTCAATCCAGTTTGAGGGGAAGTGGCTGGTCTCCATCCTTGTCGTATCGATTAATACGGGCGCCTATATGACGGAGTCGATGCGCGGCGGAATCATATCGGTCGACCCGGGGCAGACCGAGGGCGCCATGGCCATCGGCATGACGCATTTCCAGACGATGACATCTGTTGTTCTGCCGCAGGCAATCCGCAACATCATGCCTCAGATCGGAAACAACTTCATTATTAACGTGAAGGATACGTCTGTGATGTTTATCATCGGGTTCACGGATTTCTTCGCTGTTCACAAGTCTGTCGTCGGCGCGACCTTCACTTACTTCCCGTCGGCGGCGATCGAGATGATCGGTTACCTGACGATGACGCTTTTAGCTTCCTGGCTTCTGCGGCTTCTGGAGAAGCGGATGGATGGAAAGAGCGACTATGAGCTGGTGGCGGTGGATCAGCTTACGCTTCCGGCCGGTGTTTATCATGTGAATGTGAAAAAGTCAGAGAAGAATATGAACCCGGATGAACGGGCAGCACTTCAGAAAGATGCCCAAAGCCAGATTGAGGACAGGTCAGGAAAGGAGGTACGCTGAGATGGCTGATCAAAATGTACAGACAGGCGGCAGTCCGTCGGGGCAGATGGACGGGCAGGCCTCCGGAAGAACGGCCGCGGACGCCATCATCTCTGTCCGCCATCTCTCCAAGAGCTTTGGAAAGCATGAAGTTCTGAAGGACATTGATTTCAACGTGTTCAAGGGGGATGTGACAACGGTGATCGGGGCTTCCGGAAGCGGAAAATCGACGCTTCTGCGGTGCATCAACCTGCTGGAGACACCCTCGTCCGGACAGATCCTTTATCATGGTCAGGACGTCATGGGCAGACATATGGACGCGGCCGGATACCGTTCCCATGTGGGAATGGTCTTCCAGTCTTTCAATCTTTTCTACAATAAAAATGTCCTTGACAACTGCATGGTAGGGCAGATTCGTGTTCTGAAGCGGTCAAAGCAGCAGGCCTATGAGGAGGCAATCAAGTATCTTGGAAAGGTCGGGATGCTTCCGTACGTGAAGGCGAAGCCGAGACAGCTCTCTGGCGGACAGAAGCAGCGTGTCGCCATCGCGCGGGCGCTCGCGATGAATCCGGAGGTTCTGCTTTTTGATGAGCCGACATCTGCGCTCGATCCGGAGATGGTCGGTGAGGTGCTGGATGTTATGTCGGCGCTCGCGAAGGAGGGCATGACCATGATTGTGGTCACGCATGAGATGGCATTTGCAAGGCAGGTCTCCACCCAGGTTGTCTACATGAACGATGGGGTGATCTGTGAGAGCGGGACGCCGGATCAGATTTTTGGCAATCCGCAGAATGACAAGACGAAGGATTTCCTTGCACGTTTTCTGAAGAGATAAGGCGGAAGTCAGCTGTAAGGCGGACATCTGAAGCAGGATACAGACGTGAAAACAACAAAAGCCGTCGCGGGCACACAGTGGGAAAGATCACAGTGCCGCGGCGGCTTTTTTTGAAGGCGGCCGCCCGTCATCGGGTGCGGGGCACGAGATGACGAGGGAGCCGCCGTGTTGTTCACGCAGGCCGGAAGTGTGGTAAGATCTGGGCAGAGTCCGGATGAAAGGGAGGCGTTTTTATATGGTGAATCTGAGGGAGATTGAGGAGCAGAGTGCGCAGGCGGTCTCGGAGCTTCTGGAGGTGAGCCGTCTTGAGGAGGGCGATTTGTTTGTGGTCGGGTGCTCGAGCAGTGAGGTGCTGGGGGAGAAGATCGGGACACATACAAGCCTGGAGGCGGCAGAGGCCATCTACAGAGGGGTTGTGCGTGTGCTGCAGATGCGCGGAATCCAGCTTGCCGCGCAGTGCTGTGAGCATCTGAACCGGGCGCTTGTGGTGGAGCGCGAAACCTGCAGAGCCTTCAGCCTGGAGCAGGTGAATGCGATCCCGCAGCCGAACCATGCCGGGGGTGCATTTGCGACAACAGCGTGGAAGCAGATGCAGGATCCGGTTCTGGTGGAAAGCCTGGAGCAGAAGGCGTCCGCCGGGATTGATATCGGGCAGACGCTGATCGGGATGCATATCCATCCGGTTGTGGTGCCTGTCCGGGTCGGAATCCGGAAGATCGGGGAAGCGGTGGTGACCTGCGCCAGAAGAAGGCCGAAGTATGTGGGCGGTCAGCGCGCAATCTATGATGAGAGGCTGATGTGATGGACAAGATACGGTTGATCCTGGCTTCTCAGTCGCCGAGAAGGCTGGAGATTCTCAGGCAGATCGGTTTCCAGCCGGAGGTGATCGTGAGCGGGATTGAGGAGCATACAGAAGAAACGATTCCGGAGCGGGTGGTCATGGATCTCTCCCGTCAGAAGGCGGAGAATGTGGCGGTCAGGCTTGCTGCTTCTCTTATACCGGCGAAGCATCCGGCCGGACGACAGTCAGAATCCATGGAAAGGGCATCAGGCAGGGAGACATCGGGACAGAACCCTGCGGACAGCAGACGGGAGCCGGCTGTGGTTGTGCTCGGCGCGGATACGGTGGTCTGCACAGGCGGGAGAATTCTTGGAAAGCCTCACTCGCATGAGGAGGCGGAGGAGATGATCCGGCTTCTTCAGGGACACACGCATCAGGTCTGCAGCGGCGTTACGCTGATCGGGACGGGCCTGGGCAGAAGCGTGACATTCGCGGAGACGACAGAGGTCGAGGTTGCGCCGATGACAGATGAGGAGATCCACGACTACGCGTACAGCGCGGAACCGATGGACAAGGCAGGAGGGTACGGTATTCAGGGATTTTTCGGCCGTTATATCACGGGCATCCGGGGAGATTATACGAACGTGGTCGGTCTCCCGGCCAGTGCTGTCTACGAGAACCTGAAGAAACTGTTCTGAGCGGCGCCGCGCGATTCGGGTCGCCGTGGAATCATTCTGATGGAGGTTCTGGCTGAAAACGCTGATTTCAGAATCTGACGGTGATGGTCGTTCCGACGCCGGGGGCGGAATCAAGTGTCAGGCTGGCATTGTGGAGCAGGACGATGTGCTTGACAAGTGCGAGACCAAGTCCTGTTCCGCCGGTCTTCTTCGAGCGGCTCTTGTCAACACGGTAGAAGCGCTCAAAAACACGGTCCTGCTGTTCTTTTGGAATCCCGATTCCATTATCCTTCACCACCAGGACACTCTGCCCTTCTTCCGTATAGACAGAGACCTTCACATAGCCGCCGGGATAATTGTACCGGATCGCGTTGTCACAAAGATTCGTGACAAGCTCACTCAGCATTTCTTCTCTTCCGAGAACCATGGCAGGCTTTCCTTCATAATACAGATGGACCTTGTTCTTCCCGGCGGAGACCTGCAGATTGTACACACAGCAGCGGGCAATCTTGTCGAGGTCGACCTTCTCGAACGGCTGACGGTCTTCAAAGTTGTCCAGCTGGGACAGCTTGATGATGTCATTGATCAGGGACAGGAGCCGTCTGGCATTCGATTGAATTTCACCGGCAAAACGTGTCACATCGGAGCCGGAGGCCATCCCATTTTCAATCAGCTCCGCATAGCCGGAAATGGCTGTCAAAGGTGTCTTGAGCTCATGGGAGACATTCGCCGTAAAGTCCTGCCTCATCTTCGCAGACTTCAGGATGTCCTCATGCTGGGCCCGGATCTTGTTCGCAAAGGGAACCAGCTCCGGATAAGGCGGCTCCATGGAGGATCCGATATTCTCCGCCATGGTATCGATCGGTGATACAAGACTTTTTGTCAGAAAATGAGCGAGCGCGATGCTGAACAGGATGGCAAGCGCGATGATCGCGAGGAGCCCTGGCAGAAAAGCCTCAAACAGAGACAGCATGTTGCTCTTGACCTTCGCGACGCGGATCACCGTCTGATTTGGCAGAAGGAGCGCATAGTAGAAGGTACTCTTATTCAGAGTGTCGGAGCGGCGGACGGTCGTCCCGCTTCCTTTTTCCAGTGCCTCCCGGAATTCCGGCCTGTTTGCGTGGCTGGGCAGCTCTGAGGCATCTGTCCGGTTATCGTACAGGACAGTCCCGTCCTTGTCGATCCATGTGATCCGGATCTCATCGGAGCCAAACGAAAAACGGGCGGCGGAGGATTTGGGAGGGTCATCAAACAAGCCGCTGTCACGGAGAATATCCGCATCGGAGGCAAGGTCAGCCTCAAGCTGCGACTGAAACAGCTGATAGGTCACGATCGTGCCAAGCAGCCCTGTCAGGATGATGGCGATGATCGAGATGAGAAGAAGGCTTGCATTGATTTTTTTCTTCATTGAAACCCTCCCTTTCTGTCCTTTCTGCCATTTATGCTTCTGCTTTCGGGAGAAGATACCGCGCCTCCATCTCCCGCAGCCCTTTCTTATAGGCCTCGCTGTTTCTTGTCTTGATGATGTCCTGATACTCGTGGACGCCGATTTCGTCTTCCTTCAATGATAATGTACACACCGCGATATTAGAGCAGTGATCGGAGATACGCTCCATGTAGGTTGTCAAATCTGCCAGGATAAAGCCAAGCTCAATTGTACACCTTCCCTTGCGCAGGCGTTCAATATGGCGCTGCTTTTCCTCCAGGTTCAGGGCGTCGATGACTTCCTCGAGCGGCAGGACGTACTCTGCCTTCTCCGTATTCAGCGTGCAGAAAGAGTCGGTGGACATGTCCAGAATGTCCGTGACAGCCTGGCGCATGACCTTCAGCTCGCTGCAGGCCTCGCTCGAAAAATGAAGCTTCTTTTCATCCATTTCCCGGAAGGTGTCCGAGATGCCGACCGCATGGTCCGAGATCCGCTCGAAGTTTCCGATGTTGTGCTGGATCAGTGAATACAGGCGGCTGTCCTTCTGGGACATGTCATGCCCCGGAATCTGGATCAGGTAGCTTCCGATCTTGTCCTCCAGAGTGTCGATGGTATTCTCAAGCTCCCTGATTTTAACGTCCAGATCCTCGTCAAAACCGGAATCGATCATGGACAGGGCATCTGTGACGGCTTCGCGGGAGAGCTCGCTCATGTGGTTGGTCACATACCTTGCCTGTTCCAGCGCCATCGCAGGACGATCCAGCAGATGGACGTCAAGCCTTCTGAGAACAGCGGCAGCATCCTCCGCAACATCGGATTTCGAGTGCTTGTCCGGGACGGTCAGGATGGCCAGCTTCATCAGCTGGTTGCCGAACGGGAAGAGCACGATCGTTGTGATGATGTTGAACAGGCTGTGGATGATGGCGATGCCGGCCGGTGTTGCCATCTCTCCCATGAAGGTAAAATGCACAAAGTGATTCAGCGTGTAGAAGGTCAGCATGAACAGGACAGTGCCGATCAGGTTGAAGTACAGGTGAATCATCGCCGCACGCCGTGCGTTCTTCCTTGTTCCGATGGAGGAAATGAGCGCCGTGACGCAGGTTCCGATGTTCTGTCCCATGATGATCGGGATGGCTGTCTTGAACGGCACGACCCCGGTCAGTGCCAGTGCCTGCAGGATACCAACAGAAGCAGATGAAGACTGGATGATGGCGGTGACCGCCAGTCCCATCAGAGTGCCGAGCACCGGATTGCTGAACATCAGCAGAATGGATGTGAAGCGGCTGTCATCCGCGAGGGGCGCAACGGCATCCGACATCGTCTCCATTCCGAACATCAGGATGGCGAATCCCATCAGGATCATACCGATGTTGTGCTTCTTTTCCTTCTTGGAAAACATGAGGAAACAGATGCCGATCAGTGCCAGAACTGGAGAAAATGAGGAAGGCTTGAGCAGCTTGATCCACACGGCATTCCCGCTGACCCCGGTCAGGGAGAGCAGCCAGGAGGTCACGGTGGTCCCGATGTTGGCACCCATGATTACGCCGACGGCCTGCTCCAGCTTCATGATACCGGAGTTGACGAAGCCGACTACCATGACGGTCGTCGCAGATGAAGACTGGATGACGGCCGTGACGGCCAGACCGAGGAGGACACCGGAAAAGCGGGTGGAGGTCAGTTTTTCCAGCAGCTGTTCCATGCGGCCGCCGGAAAGCATCGTCAGCCCGTCTCCCATGGCCTTCATGCCGTAGAGGAACAGTGCCAGGCCGCCGATCAGCGTGAGAATAGAGAAAATGTTCATGTTCGATCCTCTGAGGATGTGAAATCCTGATCCTGAACGCAGCAGGTTTCTGAAGAATGTCTGAATGCCGCGTCTCCTTAAAGAATACATCAGAAACATATCATGTCCGTGTCAATAACAATGGTTATTTATGTAAAGGATTTGTAAAGTGGACCTGACTTTACATAACTGATACATTGTTTTCTCCAAGGCGTTTCACACTTTACGGGACCTTGGTGGAAAGGGAGTCTTTGCGGGTGTTACGATTCTGACCGTAACGATTGGGTATACAGATGCGGTAATCATTAAAAAAGGAGAACAAACATGAAGTTCAGGAAGGTAGCTGTACTTACATTGATCGGTGCAATGGCAATGAGCATGACAGCATTCGCGGATTCTGATCTGTCCAAGATCAGCGGAGACATCAGCTGCACCGGATCATCCGCCCTTCAGCCGCTTGTCCAGGCGGCAGCGGACAAGTTTGCCGATGTCGCGCCGGGTGTGAACATCACGGTCGATGCGGGCGGATCAGGACAGGGACTTCAGAACGTTTCAGATGGAACTTCGACTGTCGGCGATTCTGACGTATTCGCTGAGGAGAAGCTCGATAAAGACAAGGCAGCAGAACTTGTTGACCATCAGGTCTGCGCAATCGGCATGGCAGTCGTTGTCTCCCAGGATGTGGCAGACGGCGGTGTCAAGAGCCTGACAACGGACCAGCTCGTCTCGATCTTCACTGGAGAGACAACCAACTGGAAGGATGTCGGAGGCCCGGATGAGGACATCACGCTGGTTCTTCGCCCGGAGGGATCCGGGACCCGCGCAACATTCGACAAGTACGCACTTGGCGGAGCAGAAGAGGCAGGCGAGGCGATGGAGAACGATAACTCCGCTGAGCTTCAGAAAGCACTTCAGGATACTGCAGGCTCTGTCGGATATCTGGCTCTTTCCTACATTCTTCCGGACGACGCGAAGGATGCAATGAAGGGAATCGCGACGGTTGCCATCAACGATGTCGAGCCGACGCTTGAGAACATCTACAGCGGCAAGTACGATGTCTGGGCTTATGAGCACATGTACACCAAGGGCGATGCAGACGAGGCAACACAGGCATTCATCGACTACATCACCGGCGACTTCTCTGATGACGTCGAGTCGCTTGGGTACTGCGTCTCCTCCAAGCTTACCAAGACTGATGGACACACCGGAACAGAAGATGCAGCCGCAACAACTGAGGCACAGTAAGTTCGACCGGTGATCGGCAAGGCTTCTGCAATCTGGCACCATCGGTTTGACGAGGGCCAGCCGGAGATTGCAGAAGAGGATTTGAAAACCGGAAAATGATTCAGGCACAGGCAGCCTGGTAACCGCCCACCCGAAGGAAGACCCTTTTGGGTGGGCTTTTTTGGAGAATCCAACCTATGTATAGCAAGGGAAAAGAAAAAACCTGGAAATTCTTTGTAATGCTGTGCGGACTCCTCATGATTGCACTGCCGATTGCGATCGGCGTGTTTCTCGCAGTCAAGGGCAATGCGCTGTTTTACCAGTACCATCATACGCTCTGGGAATTTCTGTTTACAACGACCTGGAAGCTGAAGGATGATCTGACCGGAGGCGGGCAGGGAGGCGCGGCGGTCTTTATCGTCGGGTCCCTGATTGTCTGTGGGCTGGCGCTCCTGATTGCGGTGCCATTCTCTCTTGCGGCAGCTATTTTCATGACAGAGATAGCGCCGAAGACTGGAAACCGGATCCTGCGTCCGGCAGTCGAGATCTTTGTCGGAATTCCGTCGGTTGTGTATGGCTGGATCGGTATGACGGTTCTGGTCCCGGCAATTCAGCAGCTGTTCCACCTCAAAACGGGCAGATCGGTGCTGGCGGGTGGCATCGTCCTGGCAATCATGATCTTTCCTTCCATCACAACAGTGGCGGCTGACGCCATCCGTGCCGTTCCGGTATCCGCCAGGATGGCCGCCTACGGCCTTGGCGCAACGCGCTGGCAGGTCATCCACCAGATTGTGATGCCAGCTGCGAAGACGAGCGTGCTGACGGGCGTGATTCTCGGACTTGCAAGAGCGTTCGGCGAGGCACTTGCCGTGGCGATGGTCATCGGAAAGACACCTGCATTTCCGAAGGGGATCTTCGGACAGACGGCGACCATGACGACCGTTATCGCGTCAAGAATGGCGGAGCTGATGGAGGGTAGTGAAGCGAAGGCAGGCCTGTGGACGATCGCGTTCGTCCTGTATCTGATCTCGCTGCTGTTCATCTTCCTGATTCATCTGATTGCGGCAAAGGGGGCGAAGAAAGAATCATGACAGAGATTAAAAACGAGCAGACAAAAGATCTGACACCCTCCAGAGGTCTGATCGGACGCGCAAAGGCTGTTGACCGGATCTGGACCGTCGTGTTTTACCTGGTTGCACTGTTTTTCCTTCTTCTGCTGTTTGCGTTTGCAGGTTACGTTATCATCAAGGGCTTTGCCGGTGCAACGCCGGAGATGTTCAGGTTTGACAGAAATGGAATCGGAAACTATTTCTTCAACACCATCTATCTGGTTTTTCTGTCTCTTTTGATCTCAGTGCCGATCGGTGTGATGGGCGGGATCTACATGGCAGAATATGCAAAAGACAATGCTTTTACGAAATTTCTCCGAATCGCAATCGAGACGCTGTCCTCCCTGCCGTCAATCGTAGTCGGCCTGTTCGGATATCTGATCTTTCTGGTTGCGACCCATTCACAGCCAAGCCTTCTGGCAGGTTCGATCTGTGTGGCCATTCTGTCCCTCCCGCTGATGACGACAACGACGGAGGATGCGCTCAGAAGCCTTCCGCCGAGCTATAAGCTCGGGTCTCTTGGCATGGGGGCGACGCTCCGGCAGACGATCCAGTCGGTTCTGATTCCGGCCTGTGTTCCGAGAATTATCACGGGCGTCATTCTGGCCGCCGGCCGTGGTTTTGGCGAGGCAGCAGCACTTCTGTATACATCCGGTTCCGACACCAACATCAAGTGGAATCCACATACGTGGATCAATCCGTCGCTGAACCCGTTTAACCCGCTCAGACGCGGCGGCACCCTCTCTCTGAAAATATGGTCCTCCTTCACGGCGTCCGTCGGCGCGGAGGATGTTGCCAACCTGAGTGCGGCGATTCTGATGATTCTGGTGCTGTCCTTCTCCCTGCTTGCGCATTACCTGGAGGGGAGAATCCGGAAGAAGATGGGCGATACCAAGTGAGCCTTTGGGAGGATAAGAAGAGATGAGTGAAAACAGCAAGTTTACAGCGAGAAATCTGAATCTCTACTACGGGGATTTCCATGCGCTGAAGAATATCAATTTTGAAATCGAGGCCAACAAGATCACGGCACTGATCGGACCCTCCGGCTGCGGCAAGTCAACCTTCCTGAAGACCTTGAACCGTATGAACGATTTCGTCGAAGGCTGCAAAATTGAAGGAGATGTCCTTCTGGACGGAAAAGACATCTATAAGACAGACATGAGCGCCATCGAGCTGAGGCAGAGAGTCGGGATGGTCTTCCAGCAGCCCAATCCTTTTCCGAAATCCATTTATGAGAATGTCGCCTATGGCCCGAGAATTCGTGGGATCAAAAAGAAGAGCGAACTGGATGAGATTGTAGAGACCTCCCTGCGCGAGGTCGGAATCTGGGATGAATTCAAGGACCGCCTGCACAAGTCTGCGCTGGGACTCTCCGGCGGGCAGCAGCAGCGGCTCTGTATTGCGAGGACCGTCGCCGTTCATCCGGAGGTTGTTCTGATGGATGAGCCGACTTCCGCACTGGACCCGATCTCCACGATGAAGATCGAGGATCTGGCCGTGGAAATGAAGAAAAAATACACCATCGTGATTGTCACGCACAACATGCAGCAGGCAAACCGGATCTCTGACACAACTGCCTTCTTCCTGCTGGGTGAGCTGATCGAGACCGGTGCGACAAAGGATCTCTTCCTTAATCCGAAGAACAAGAAGACGGAAGAATACATCACCGGAAGGTTCGGCTGACTGCCGGGCACGGCAGGGAACAGGCGGCCGCATCAGACTGGAAGCGGCTTGTCAGCTGTGCAGTGGAGGATGATGGGGACTGAAGAAGCTTACGCAGGCAGAAGACCGGTTGAGCATATACCAGAGAAAGACAGACGGACTGAAAGAGAGTCACCCAGGCAGTTCGTCCCGGAGAGTCAGGAGGTAAGTATGGGAACACGGAAAGGATATGACCTGGAGTTGAAGGAGATCAATGACCGGGTGGAGACGATGGGCAAGCAGGTGCTGCTCGCCATTGACCGGACGATCATCGCGCTGGAGAAGATGGATGTCGTGGCGGCGAATGCGATCATGAAGAATGATGCACTGATCGATGCGATGGAGACAGACATCGAGGAGCGGTGTATTCAGATTGTCGTCAAGGAGCAGCCAATCGCATCGGACTGGAGACGGCTGGCGAGCTACATGCGGATGATCAGCGACCTGGAGCGGATCGCGGACAACTGCAGTGACATCGCCATCTACATCAAGAAGCTGGCGTCCCTGAAAACCGTCACGCCTCCGGCTCATCTTGGTGAGGCCTTCTCGTCCATGAGGCAGATGGTTGCCGACATGGTGGAGGCCTTCCATAATGAAGATCTTCAGCTGGCAGAAAAGGTCGTAAAGGCAGATGATGTCATCGATAATCTGTTTGAGAAGAATGTTCAGGAAATCCGGGATGCCATCAAGGCAGACACAGATGCCATCGAGCAGTATCTGGATTATCTGTTCATCGACAAGTATGTAGAGCGGATGGCGGACCACGTGACCGCCGTCGCGTCCTGGATTTCTTTTATCACAAAGGGCGAACTGAACATCATGTTCACGGACCGCTATGCCAGGGAGAGCAAGGACGACCCGCAGTGACAGCAGAAGCCACGACGGCCTTTCTTATTTTTTACAGACATTTCACGGCGGCAGGCGGTCAGAGTTCACATTCTGCATGTACACTCTTCCTGTAATCAAAAAAACAGGATAACTTGCAGGAGGGAAAACGAAATGCTGAATCACAAAATCACTGGAATGATTCTGACGGGAACGCTTGCGGCATGCTTGAGTGTGTCTGCAATGGCATCGACCGCTCATTTCAATGACTCCAGCGTGACAGGAAAGGATTCCGGCTGGGAAGACTGGACAAAACAGTGGCCGACTGTTGCGGCAGACTACGAGAAGGTTTCCATCTCAGTCGGCGCAGATCAGACACAACTGAATTTCGGATGGTATTCCAAATCGAAGGATGATGCCAAGGTATTCTTCGGAGAGGATCAGGACAAGCTCCAGGAGTTTGACGGAGAGAGCGGAGAAGTTGACAAAACCTTCACAGGTGACACTCAGTACTATTACAATCATGTGACGGTCACGGGCTTGAAGGAATCGACGAAGTATTACTATACGGTCCAGAAGGATGGAAAGCAGACAGATCCCGCAGAGTTTGACACCCAGTCTTTTGATACGGTCAAGATGCTCTTTGTAGGCGATCCGCAGGTTGGAGCCTCAAAGGGACAGCCGACTTCCTCCTCTGAGGAGCTTGCGGAGGACAGCGGCGAGGCGAACACGGCAGCCGAGAATGATGGCTTTGCATGGAACCGGACGCTGAACATCGCGCTGGATCAGAACAAGGACATCAACTATATCATTTCCGCAGGCGACCAGGTCAACAACACAGGGAACCCGAAGGAAGAGGAATTTGCCAGCTACCTGAATGCAGAGAAACTGTCCGGCATTGCAGAGGCGACCACAATCGGCAATCATGACTCCCTGACGAAGGATTACGGATATCACTTCTTCAATCCGAACCAGACTGGGAAAGGACAGACGGAAGCAGGCGGTGACTACTACTACAGCTATGGACCTGGTCTTTTCATTGTTCTGAATACGAACAACTACAATGTTGCGGAGCATGCGGAGACAATCAAGGAAGCGGTGGCTTCAAACCCGGACGCAAAATGGAGAATTGTCACGATCCATCAGGACATCTATGGCTCAGGACTTGACCATTCCAACACGGACGGCATGATTCTTCGTACACAGCTGACACCGCTTTTTGATGAGAATGATATCGACGTCGTCCTTCAGGGCCATGACCACACATACAGCAGAACCAAGATGCTGGAAGGCGACGGCCAGGAGCATGGCAAGTACGAGTTCAGGCTGGATGATACCGGCAAGGACTATGACTGGGATCATGCTTACAATGTCGACACGGATGAAGCAATCAAACTTGATACCTCTGACGCGACAGATGATGAGAAGGCTGCAAAGGAGAAGTTTGACAAGGACAATAACTGCTACACCATCGAGGATGTGGACGGCAATTCTGTCGACAATCCGACTGGAATCCTCTACATGACCGCAAACTCTGCATCTGGATCCAAGTACTATGAGCTGGCGGAGACGCAGCAGGATTACGTAGAAGTCCGCAGTCAGAACTGGCTTCCGTCCTACTCGGTCATCTCTCTGAGCGACAGCGCCTTCACGATTGATACCTATCAGATCAAGGATGACGGATCGGTTGAGGCAATTGATGATACCTTCACCATCAACAAGACCGCTGACAGCGCCGCATCGTCAACAGAGGCTTCCTCCACCGAGGCGAAGTAAGGAAAGAGAACCAGCAGGCAGCTGGAAGGAAAAACTGCCTCGCACGATAACAGGGCGGGGCAGATCAGACATACAGGTTTTAGGAAACTGCTCCAGGCGTAAGAGCCCGGAGCAGCTTTCTTTCATGTACAAGATGGAGAACGGATATGGGACGTTTTAACATGCAGCATGTACGCCTGAAAGACGCCGACTGGCAGGGCCATCATTCGGAGGGGGAAAAGCCGAAGCGCAGCAAAAGAGCCTGGATTCGCCGGATTGTAATGGCTGTCATATTCCTCATCCTGGTCTTTGCGGCGTGGCGCTTGAATACAATGAAGAAGACGGAGATGGTAAACCGTACGGGCAATACGTATGAGAAGGGAATTGTGCAGGAGGTTCTTCAGGACAACCTTCAGGCAGACGGGACCAGAACAGGTGAGCAGATTGTGACGGTGAAGATGACGACGGGCGTGCGGAAAGGAGATGTCATCCAGATGACATCTGCATCCGGATTCCTGTTCGGTACAGCCTGCAGGCCGGGACTCCATGTCATCGTTGTCCAGTCGGTCTCGGGAGATTCGACGGTATCCTCCGTTTACTCGAGAGACCGCGGCGGGGTCATCGCACTTTTCGGACTGCTTTATCTGGTGGCCCTGGTCGCTGTCGGCGGGAAGCAGGGACTGAAGGCATCGGCCGGACTGGTGATCACCTTCTTCATCATCATTTTCATTTGGATTCCACTTATCTATCTTCGTGTTTCGCCGATCCGCTCTGCGGTTCTGGTCTGTGCTTTGACGACAGTCCTGACGTTCTGGTGCATCGGAGGAATCAGCCGAAAGACGATCACGGCGACACTGGGAACCGTCTCAGGCGTTGTGATTGCGGGGATCTTTGCGGAAGTATTCTCGCTTGCGACCGGAATCAGCGGCTGGAACGTCTCGAACATCGAGACTCTTCTGACGATCTGGGAGTCAAACCGTATCAAGGTCGGCGGACTGCTCTTTGCAGGCATTCTGATTTCAGCGCTGGGCGCAGAAATGGACGTAGCGATGTCGATCGCCAGTTCTATGCAGGAAATCTGCCGGCAGAACCCGGGGATCTCCAGATGGGAACTCTTCTGCGCAGGCATGCGTGTTGGAAGAGATATGATGGGAACAGATTCCAACACGCTGCTTCTTGCCTTCGTCGGGACAGAGGTTTCCCAGCTTGTCCTGAACTTTGCCTATGACCTTCCGGCGGCACAGGTAATCAACTCCAACAACATCGGAATCGCTGTCATGCAGGGTCTTTCCGGCAGCTTCGGCATTGTGCTGTCTGTCCCGATCACCGTGCTGATCGCATCCTGGATCTTCCGGGGGAAGCCGTCAGATTCCGTAGAACAGATTCTTCAGTGAAGATCCAGCTCCGGCGGCTCGTCGAGGTGCTGCGAGACGTACTTACCATCCTTCCTGCGCTGCCGGACACATTCGGTCAGGAGGTATTCGATCTGGCCGTTGACAGAGCGGAAATCGTCCTCCGCCCAGGCAGCGATCGCATCGTAGAGCTTTTCACTCAGCCTGAGCGGAATCTGTTTTTTTGCCAAGCTTATCCCTCCTTTCAGCTATGCGAAACTGCAGTTTTTTCAGGCTCAGATCAGACGCGGACCGGATACAGGCCAGGTGCAGGTCTGCCTTTGACCAGAACTGCATTCAGTCCGGAACCTCTCGGTCTCAGTACAGCGAGCCGGAGTTCACAACAGGCTGGGCGTCGCGGTTGCCGCAGAGGACGACCAGCAGATTGGAGACCATGGCAGCCTTGCGCTCGTCGTCGAGATCGACAACATCATCCTCCTTCAGCTTCTCAAGCGCCATCTGGACCATGCCGACGGCACCGTCAACGATCAGCTTTCTCGCATCGACGATGGCCGATGCCTGCTGGCGCTGCAGCATCGCAGCCGCGATCTCCGGCGCGTAAGCCAGGTAAGTAATGCGGGCATCCAGAATCTCGAGTCCGGCAACCTCGACCTTGCTCTGGATCTCGTCCCGGATCCGCTTTGCGACGACCTCTGTGGAGCCGCGCAGGGAACCGTCGTCCGCCTGTCCGTCACCTGTCGTGTCAATGTTCGGCGCGACGTCGTATGGATAGATCTTCACAACATTGCGGACAGCCGCATCACACTGGAGAGACAGGTATTCCTTGAAGTTATCGACAGTGAAGACTGCCTTTGCCGTGTCGACAACCCTCCACATGACGGCGACCCCGACCTCGACCGGATTGCCGAGCGCGTCGTTCACCTTCTGTCTGCTGTTGTTCAGGGTCATCACCTTGAGAGAGATGACATTCCCGCTGGAAGAGGCTGTGGAAGGCTCGGCGGCGCCCTTCAGAAGGGCTGCCGCAACGGAGTTTTTGTCACCGTCGTTCACGTCCCGGCTCTGTCCAAGCTGCGTTCTCTTTGCAGGATTGAAGCTGCTGCAGAAAGGATTTACCGCATAGAAGCCAGGCCCTTTCAGTGTTCCGATGTAGTCACCGAACAGCGTGATGACAAGCGCCTCCTGAGGCTTGAGGACACGCAGCCCTGCCAGCGGCAGCCAGCAGATGAAAGCCAGGATCATGGAGATGACCTGGAGTGCCAGAGGGCCGTCGGTTGAGATGAAAAAGATGGTCAGAAGCACCAGTCCGATCTCGAGCGCAAGGGTCAGGGTGAGGACGAGCATACCGTTCTTCCTGGCATTCAGGATCTTTTCCTTTACATCCTGGGGCTGTTTTCCGACAGCTGCATCTGATGTTTGATTCAGGTTCTGATTCAGATTGTCCATCATGATTGGATCCTCCCTCCAATTGTGAAGATGTCTAACTGATATCATAATGATATCAAAAATGAGCGTCCTGTCAAGAGTACTCTGCTGTTTCTATGACACTTTTATTGCAGATCCGCGTGTGCTGCGGTCTGACAAACCGGATATAATGGGCGTATGGTATTGAATGCTTCACGAATCATCTGTCAAGAAAGGATTTTCTGATCACGCATGGGCTATAATCAGCTGTCCTACCTGCTTGGGTTTCTCCCGCTGGTTCTTCTATTGTTCTCCATCTGTCCGAAACGATTCAGAAGGTATGTGCTTGCCGGCGCCTCCTGGCTGTACTTCTTTCTTTGCAGCCATTATCTGATTGTTTACCTTCTCGGAACGACGGTGTGGGTATACTTCATGGGAATCTGGATCGGGAAGCTCGGGGACGGACTTCCGGAGAGTGCGGCTGCCGCATCAAAGAAACCGTACAGAAAACAGGCCGTGGCGCATCAGGCTGTGATGCTTCTTGCAAACGGTGCTTTGTTTGGCGTCCTTTTCTATCTGAAATATACCGGCTTTTTCGTGCGGCAGTTGAACAGGCTGGTTGTACACGCAGGCGGAGCCGCGATCATTGCGCCGAGGCTGCTCGTGCCGATCGGCATTTCCTTCTATACGCTGGAGGCAGTGGGATATCTTCTCGAGGTCTACTGGAAAAGGATTCCGGCGGACAGGGATTTCATCCGGATCGCGCTTTTTCTGGGATTCTTTCCTCAGACGATGGAAGGACCGATTGCGCGCTACGGGGACACCGCCCTGCAGTTCTCCAGTCCGCTGGAGAAAACGGAAAAACCAGGGGACGGCGTGCCGCGCACGCTGGAGGAAATGACAGCCTCCGCTATGCGCATCTGCTGGGGAATGTTCAAGAAGCTGGTCGTGGCTGACCGGCTGAATATCATCGTTGCAACTTTGTTCGGAGAGTATGAGAAGCAGAATGGCGTGCTGATCATTGTGGCAGCTGTCTGCTATACGATTCAACTTTACATGGAGTTCTCCGGGATGATGGATGTGGTCATCGGCTCCGCCAGACTGTTCGGTATCCGTCTGCCGGAGAATTTCCGCCAGCCCTTCTTTTCCCAGACTGCATCGGAATTCTGGAGAAGATGGCATATCTCGCTCGGTGCCTGGCTGAAGGACTATCTGTTCTATCCGGTCGCGGCATCGACAATGGCCAAAAAGCTGGGGAAAAGACTCCGGAAAAAGTCCGAGCGTTATGTGGCGAAGCTGGCCGTTTCCGCGCTGGCACTGACACCTGTCTGGCTGTTCAACGGTCTGTGGCATGGCGCGGAGTGGAACTACATCTTCTACGGGATCTATTATCTTGTGCTGCTGATCCTTGAGCTAGCGCTTGAACCGGTCAGGGCGGGCTTCTACCGCAGGACAGGAATCCATCAGAATGGCCGAGGCGCCACACTGCTGCGGATTCTGAGAACCTGGGTGATCATCTTCACAGGGGAGATGTTTTTCCGTGCACCGGGACTGCGGGCAGGTCTTTGTATGTTCCGGAGTCTGTTTCACGGGTTCGGAATCAGCCGCCTCTGGGACGGGACGCTCCTGACATTCGGCCTGGGGATGGCAGACTGGACAGCCATCGCCGGCGGAACAGCTGTTGTTTTTCTCTATGATCTGATGCGTGAGCGCGGCTTTTCCATCCGGGACTGGGTTTTTGCCAGAAAGCTGCCGGTCCGGTGGGCACTTTACAACGCACTCCTGCTTGCGGTGATCATTTTCGGCGCATACGGAACCGGCTACCAGGCGGTCGACCTGATTTATGCCGGATTCTGAAGGGAACAGTAATATGGGAAAAGAGACATCGAAATCGATCCGTTCAGGAGGACGGACAACGCTGCGGGTGACCGGATTTTTTGTCTGCCTGCTGGTCCTGCTGCTTCTGGCATCGCGGTTTTTTCTGGAGATTACCGGTGCGGAGGCAAGGCATGGATACCGTTCCCGCAACACGGTCTACTGGGATCTGGAGCAGGAGCAAAGGAATCGCCTGGATCTCCTTGTGCTTGGAAACAGCGAGGCTTTCGCGTCCTTCTCCCCGATGGAGCTGTGGCTGGGCAGCGGGATTCCGTCTTACCTGGCATCGATTCCGGGGGAGACGATGGTGGAAATGAATTCCATCCTCCATGCGGCGCTCAGGCGGCAGCACCCGAAGGCACTGCTCATCGAGACCCATGCGCTTTTTACGGATCTGGAACCCGGAAAGGCAGATGAACTGCTGCTTCAGCAGGCCGGGCAGAATGCATTTCAGATCTTCCGGCTGCACAACCTATGGAAGGATGCCATTGAAAAGCCGAAGAATAAACGAAGGGTCTGGAAAGGGTTTCGGATGATGCCTACGATACGGCCGCCGAAGCAGCTCGATGACTACATGAAGCCTGATGACGGGACAGAACCGATTGACCCGCAGAATGTACGGATCCTTAAAAAGATTCAAAAAATCTGTGAGAGAAGAGGAATGGCGCTGCTTCTGTACAGTGCGCCGTCCCCGAAGAATTACAATATGAAGCGGCACAATACACTCGCACTTCTGGCAGAAGAGCTGGGCGTGCCATATACCGACCTGAACCTGATGACCGGGGAGGTCGGAATCGACTGGAAGACGGACAGCCTCGACGGCGGAGATCACCTGAATCTGTCAGGGGCGCGGAAGACGACGGCTTATCTTCAGAGGGTGCTTCAGGAGGAAGTACCGGCGCTTTCTGACAGGCGGTCCGATCCGGACTACAGCGGGTGGAACAGGCTGGCCGCACGGTATCAGAAGCGGGAAAACCGGGTGCTCGCGAAGATGAGAGAACGGGCTGCGGCGCAGGGACTTACTCCATGACGTAGCCCACATTCCGGATGGTCTTGATGCGGTCTGCGGAATCTCCGAGCTTCTGACGCAGGGTCTTGATGTGCATGTCGACCGTGCGGGATTCGCCTTCGAAGTTTGTGTCCCAGACGCGCTGCATGATGACGTCTCTTGTCATGACGATGCCCGGGTTGCTCATCAGAAGCCGGAGCAGCTCAAATTCCTTGTATGTCAGGTCAACAGGCCTGCCATCGACTGTGACGATGCGGCGGGAGCTGTCAAGGCACACATTCCCCAGCTGCAGGACAGGACGGATCTGGTCGCCCTGGGTCCTTCGGAGCAGGGCTTTCACGCGCGTGATCAGTTCCATGACGGAGAACGGCTTCTTGATGTAGTCGTCGGCGCCGATGTCGAGTCCCTTGATCATATCGATCTCGGCTGTCTTTGCCGTCACCATGATGACGGGAACATGAGCTGTCATCTCACTCTGACGAAGCTTCTTCAGAATTTCATTTCCATCCATATCGGGGAGCATGATGTCAAGGAGAACCAGATCAGGCATCTTCTCCGAGACAGCCCGGAAGAAATCTTTTCCGTTCGAGAATCCCTGGACGGTATGCCCGGAATTCTTCAGCGCGATGCTTTCAATTTCCTGAATATCTCTGTCATCCTCAACAATGTAAACCTCAGCCATGTCCGATTTCACTCCTGTAAGGTATAAAATGCTGTTTTTTGTAACAAAATGATGATTACAGTGTCAAAAGTCCGGCACCTAATTCACAGGATACCAGAAGGATGTAAAAAGATCGATAAGCAAATGAAAAATCTGTGTAAAGCGGACCGGCGCAGGCACAGGGCAGTCGTGACAGCCCTTCGGGTACATGGTAGAATTGTTTCAACATGTCAGATAGAAAAATATTCAAGTGAGGAGGAACAGTCATGCTGGATGAGGGAATGGTCAGACAGATGCCGAAGCTGGGATTCGGACTGATGCGTCTGCCGAGGGCAGACGAGGAAAAGGACATCATCGATCTTGAACAGACAAAGAGAATGGTCGATGCATTCATGAGGGCGGGGCTGAAGTATTTTGACAGTGCCTATGTTTATAACGGAAGCGAGGAAGCGGCGAGAAGGGCGCTGACAGAACGGTACCCGCGCGACAGCTTCTACATCACCTCGAAGCTGAATGTCAATGCTTCCTATATACATAATGAAGCGGAGGCGAAGGCGGAGTTTGACGAATCGCTGCGACGCGAGGGGGTTGATTACTTTGATTTCTACCTGCTTCATGCGCTGGGAAGCGGAAATATTCAGAAGTTTGACGACTGGCACCTGTGGGAGTTTTTAAGGGAGAAGAAGGCGGAGGGGAAGATCCGCCACTATGGTTTCTCCTTTCACGACACACCTGAGGTGCTCGACGAGCTGCTGACGAAGCATCCGGATGTCGAGTTTGTCCAGCTTCAGATCAACTATGCAGACTGGGAGAATCCGCGTGTGCAGTCCAGAGGCTGCTATGAGACCGCCGTCAGGCATCACAAGCCGGTCATCGTGATGGAGCCGGTCAAGGGCGGGACTCTGGCCAGTCCGCCGAAGGCCGCAAGAGAAATGATGAAGGCGGCAGATCCGGAGGCCAGCTATGCATCGTGGGCGATCCGGTTCGCAGCCAGTCTGCCGGGCGTCATGGTGGTGCTTTCCGGGATGTCCGACGAGAAACAGACAGCAGATAACATATCCTATATGAAAAACTTCCAGCCGCTCAGCGAAAAAGAACAGGAGGTCATCCGGAGCGTACAGAAGATCCTCGCCGAGATCGATCAGATCCCGTGTACCGCCTGCCGCTACTGCGTGGCGGGCTGCCCGAAAAAAATCAATATTCCGGGCATATTCAGCGCGATGAACCTGCAGCTGGTCTACGATAACCATGCATCCGCGGTGAGAAATTATACTTTTTCTACAGGGGAAGGCCATGGAAAGGCATCAGACTGCATCCATTGCGGCCAGTGTGCAAGACAGTGCCCGCAGCACATTCAGATTCCGGAATGGATGGACAAAATCGCAGCGGTGCTGGAGTAAACGGGACGTCCGCAGCGAAATTCCACAGACACAGCAGGCTCAGGATATGCAGACAGACTGGCAGGGGCAGCTATCTTGCATTTTAGAAGTACAGGAGTAAGGGAAAGACTGGTTGCCACATTTTTATTTTGCTATATAATGAAACACTGTAAAGGAAAAAGGATCCTGGTTGGGTTCAAATTGAAAGGAGTTCTGTTATGGATAAGGAACAGTATCTTGCGGTATACCGCCACTCCCTTGCCCATGTGCTGGCGAAGGCTGTGATTGAGATCTACGGGAAAGACGTTCAGTATGCGATCGGACCGCAGATCGAGGATGGCGCGTACTATGACTTTGTGCTTCCGGCAGGAAAGTCGATCACCGAGGCGGATTTCACAACGATCGAGAACAAGATGCATGAGATCCTGAAGAGAAAGGAAGACTGGACCTGCAGGGAGGTCAGCCGCGCGGAGGCGCTTGAGCTCTTCAAGAATCAGAAGTTCAAGACCGAGCTGATTGAGGACCTTCCGGAAGACGAAAAGATCACTGTTTACTATACCGGGGATGACTATGTCGACCTGTGCCGCGGACCGCATGTGTCCAACTCACAGGAGCTTCTGAGTGCAGCGTTCAAGATTCACTCCACCTCCATGGCGTACTGGAGAGGGGACGAGAAGCGTGACAAGCTGCAGAGAGTCTACCTGTATGCGTTTCCGTCGAAAGACGAGCTCAAGGCGCACCTCAAGATGATCGAGGAAGCGAAGGAGCGTGATCACCGCAAGATCGGCACGCAGCTCGAGCTCTTCATGTTCAACGAGACCGCTCCGGGAATGCCGTACTGGCTGCCGAGAGGGTGGCAGATGTACCAGGCGCTCATGAAGTACAGCCGTCAGATCCAGAGAAAGCATGGCTATACCGAGATCGCGGCGCCGCTGATCAACAACAAGCGCCTGTGGCTTGTGAGCGGGCACTGGGCACACTATCTGAACAACATGTTCATCGTGCCGGGTGTCGACGGGTACACGAAGGCGGATGTCGATGTCGATGAGCTGGTCGCGGATCTGAAGGATCCGGACGCAGAGACCTCCAAGACAAAGATCGAAGCTGGGTCTGTGGTTTACAACCGCGAGAATCCGGACACGATGGCTGCCAAGCCGATGAACTGCCCGAACGCCATGCTCACCTACAAGAGAAAGACCCGCTCCTACAAGGAGCTGCCAATTCGCTATGGCGAGTACGATGTTCTTCACCGCAAGGAGAAGTCCGGACAGCTGAACGGCCTGCTCCGTGTGCAGGAGTTCCGTCAGGACGATTGCCATACCTTCGTCATGGAGTCCCAGATCAAGGATGAGATCGCGGACATCATCTCCATCGCGGACGAGGTCTACAAGACCTTCGGCGTCAGCTACCGGGCAGAGCTTTCCACAAGACCGGATGATTTCATGGGAGACATCGAGGTCTGGAATCAGGCGGAAGCGGATTTGCGCGAGATCCTGGATGAGAAGTACGGGAAGGGCGGCTACGAGGTCAATGAAGGGGACGGCGCGTTCTACGGTCCGAAGATTGACCTTCAGATCAAGGACGCCATCGGAAGAGAATGGCAGTGCGGTACCATCCAGCTGGACTTCCAGCTTCCGCACAACTTTGGCCTGACCTACACGGCGGAGGATGGCTCCAGTCAGATGCCGGTTGTCATCCACAGGGCAATCTACGGTTCGCTTGAGCGTTTCATCGGAATCATCATCGAGAACTTCAAGGGGAACTTCCCGTTCTGGCTGTCCCCGATGCAGGTCGGTATCGTTCCGATCCGTCCGGAGCACAACGCCTATGCGAAGAAGATTGAGGATCTGCTTGTTGACAGAGGAATCCGTGTGGAGGCCGACTACAACGACATCAACATGAAGACCAAGATCAAGACCTTCCACAACTACAGGGATCCGTACATCCTGGTCCTTGGCGACAAGGAAGCGGCGGAGAACACCGTCTCCATCAACATCAGAGGCAACAAGAAGCTGAATGATGTGCCGGTGGAGAAGTTCCTTGAGCTCTGCGACCGGATGAACAAGACACACTGCCTAGACATCATCGATACGCTGGACTGATAATCAAAAGCCATCCGCTGAGGTATAATCAGCGGATGGCTTTTTTTATGCACTTCGCGCACATTTTATTCCCGGTCTGCATTCCGGATGGCGGCACTCAGTGTATTCAATACTTTTTTCTTGTCGGCGCTCCAGAGCGGCGCAATCAAGAGTGCCTTCGGGCCGTCTCCGGTGAGGCGGTGGATGACCATTTCTCTGGGAAGAATCTTCAGACAGGAAAGGATGATCCGGCAGTATTCTTCAAGGCTGAGGATGTGGAAGGGCGTTTCCTGATATTCCTGTGCAAGCTGGGTACCCCGGAGCACATGGAGAAGCTGGAGTTTGATGCCGTCTGTGCGGACGCCGTCCGGACAGGCAGGTGCAGCGAAGTGGTCTCCGAAGGCTGCCTCTGACACTCCGGCGCTGCGGCAGCGCAGAAACAGATCGCTCACATGCCGGACGGTCCGGAGCATGTCTGCTTCATCCTCACCGGGAAGCCCCAGAATGACATGGACGATGACGGTCAGGCCGGCTTCTTTCAGCCGGCGGTAGGCGTCGTCAAAGACCTTCAGGGCATATTCCCTGTGGATTCGCTGTGCGGTCTGATCGCTGGCGGTCTGAAGCCCCAGTTCCACCCAGACGGGCTTGATCCGGTTCAGCTCTCTGAGCATCCGGATCTGATCGTTTCCGAGACAGTCAGGCCGGGTACCGATGGAGAGAATGCAGATTTCCGGCCGCCGGATGGTTTCCTGATAGAGCGCGCGGAGTCTGTCGACATCGCCGTAGGTGTTGGTGTAGGACTGAAAGTATGCAATATACAGCCGTTTTTCTTCCGGGATCGAGGATGGAATTTTCTGGTCCACCCGCCGTTTTGCAAAGCGGATCTGCTCTTCAACAGGCAGGAGCGGGGAGGCGAATTCTCCGGATCCGCCGTTTGAGCAGAATGTGCAGCCTCCTGTCCCAAGCGTGCCGTCTCTGTTCGGGCAGCTGCAGCCCGACTGAAGGGACAGTCTGTATATTTTCTGACCATAGGTTTCTTTCAGGACGTCTGAAACACTCCGAACTTCCAATTTCTTTCTCTCCTTTTTCAGACTTTATTTTTTGAACCTGACGCTCTTATTATGAAAGGATCAGTCTGTCTTTTCAAGGCGCCGGAGCGGCGGGGATATGAACCGCGGGATTGATTCAGAGCCTGTTCAGCGGTACACTCGTGTCAGACTGCCTGGACCGGCGAACCTTAAGCTGGCGGCGATAAAGGCTGGTGGGAGTGAAAGACGGACCGCTTCAGAGTCCGGAGAAACCACAGGAACAGAAACAACGAAGGGGAATGGGCATGCGGTACCAGGTTGAAGATATTTTGGAAGCGGACTTTGGCTGCGAGGAACGGGAGGAAGGAGCCCCTCTTCTGTGCTGTCTTGTGCTGTCGGCAGACGGGAAACGGATATACCGGAATATTCCGGATGAACTGGCCAGAAAGTGCGCGCTGACAAAAGGAATGGTGCTGACAGAGGAGGAGCTGCGAGGGCTTGAGACAGGGACAGCGCCGGGAATGAATCAATCAGTCCAGTCCTGACAGGTGTCAGAGCGATAAGACGCGGGCAGAGAGAAAAATGGAGAGAGCAATCGATATGAAGTGGACGATCAGAAAAACCGGAGAGATGGACCTGCCGGAGGTTCTTGCGATCTACAGACACGCGAGAGTTTTTATGAAGGAACACGGAAATCCGAGGCAGTGGGGCGATCAGTGGCCGCCTGAGGCGCTGATCCGGGAGGATATCCGGGGAGGAAAAAGCTACGTCTGCGAGGCGGATGGGAAGGTTGAGGCGACATTTTTCTATGACGAGGGGGAGGCGGTGGAACCGGCATACTCGGTTATAGACGGGAGCTTCACAGGACCGGCGCGGTACGGGGTCGTGCACAGGATTGCAGTCTCCGACAATGGTCATGGCGCCGGCTCTTTCTGCGTGAACTGGGCGGTGTCCCGGTGCGGAAACCTCCGGATCGATACACATCCGGATAACCGTGTGATGCAGCATATGCTCCAGAAAAATGGTTTCCGGTACTGCGGAATCGTCCATATTCCGGAGGACGATGATCCGAGATATGCTTATGAAAAGGTCGTGCGCTGCGGGGAGAGCTATTATCTGAAGAACGAACGCCTGACGCGATATCATGATGAGGAGTGGGGGAAGCCTGAGCATGACGAGCAGAAGCTCTATGAGATGTTTGTCCTGGAGCTTTTTCAGGCAGGTGTTTCATGGGAACTTCTGCTCAGAAAGCGGGAGAATTTCCGAAACGCATTTGACAGCTTTGACGCAGAAAAAATCGCGGCGTACGGACCGGAAAAGATTGACGCGCTGATGCAGGATCCGGGCATCATCCGGAACCGCAGGAAGATTGAAGCAGCCATCGCAAATGCTCGTGTCGTGCTGAAGCTAAGGGAAGAGTTTGGGTCATTTTCAAATTACCTCTGGCATTTTACGGAAAACCGGAGTATCCCGGAGCGAATGGACGCTGTGACCGACCGGCTGAGTGATGATGTGTCGAAGGATATGAAAAAGAGGGGGATCCGCTTCGCCGGCTCGGTGACGGTTTTCTCTTTTCTTCAGGCGGTCGGCATTCTCTACTGTCACAGTCCGAAGTGCTTCTGCTTTCACAGAGACCACGCAGAGACATTTGCGCAGAACCACTATCAGCCGGGAGAACGCGTGTCAGGCGGGAGAAACGACAGATGATCATTGAAATAGAGGATGATTTCAGCCTTGGGAAAATGGCGGACTGCGGGCAGTGTTTCCGGGCCGTCTGCCTCCCGGACGGGAGCTATCGGTTCATCAGCCGAGAAAACGTTCTGAATATCAGGGAACAGGCCCCTCATCAGTTTCAGGTTTCCTGCTCTGAGGAGGCGTGGGAGAAATTCTGGAGAGATTACTTTGATCTGTCCAGGACATACAGCCGGATCAGGGAAGACCTTCTTATGCAGCTCAGCGGAGAAGGGGAGACCCCTTTCGGACAGACACCGCGCGGCGTGTCAGAGGGAGATGCCGCCACAGAAGCAGCCTGCAGGCAGGACGGCGCAGACTCCGTAGAACGATGTATGCCGGGGCCGGACGTGGTCTCAGATGCTGCGGTCCGGTTCCTGACACAGGCGGAGCAGGCGGGCAGGGGGCTGCGGATTCTCCGGCAGGATCCGTGGGAGATGCTGATCACTTTCATCCTCTCGCAGCGCAAGAACATCCCGGCGATTCGGTCGGCAGTTGAGAAGCTGGCGATGTTATACGGACATCCGGTGAAGGAGATGCTGTTTACCTTTCCGTCTCCGGAAGAACTGGGAAGAGCATCGGAGGCAGATCTGCGGGCAGCAGGGCTTGGATACCGTGCACCGTATGTGAAGGATGCAGCGGACAAGGTGCTGTCAGGAGAACTCGATCTTGAAACACTGGAAAAGCTGGATGATGAGTCGCTGTTTGAAAAACTGATGACCGTGAAGGGCGTCGGAAAGAAGGTCGCCAACTGTATCTGCCTGTTCGGTTTTGGCAGAACATCCAGAGCTCCGGTTGACGTCTGGATCGAACGGGCAGTCAGTCTGTGCGGCGGGGTGGATCCCTTTCCGGCATTCGGGGAATATGCAGGCATCATGCAGCAGTACGCCTTCTACTACATGACACACCAGAAGGTTTGACGGGGAGAGACCTCAGTCCCAGCATCGGTGGAGAATGTCCAGGGAAGGAGATCAGAAACTGCACGCCGCAGTACGAAGGCATGGCCAGTTCTGCGGTGCGTCCATCAAAAAGGATCCGGATATCTGACGGGTGATCTCCCATCAGATGTTCCGGATCCTTTTTCAATCGTTCTGACGCTTGTCTATGACCGCTTACCGGCTGACGACGAAGTTCACGATCCTGCCAGGCACGTAGATTTCCTTGCGGATCGTTCCCGTCAGGCGGCCTGCGAGTGCTTCCTTTGCGGCTGCAATCGCTTCGTCCTTCGTCGCATCCTTTTTGATTGTGATGCGGGTGCGGAGCTTTCCGTTTTCCTGGACAGCAACTTCGATCTCATCCTCGATGGTCTTGGACTCATCGAAGACCGGCCATGGTGCGAGCGAGCAGAAGCCCTCATGTCCTGTGAATTCCCACAGCTCCTCGCAAAGATGCGGAGCAAACGGGCAAAGGAGCTTGACGAAGGTTTCAAACTGCTCCTTCGAGATGGCACCGCCTGAGCTGACTTCGTTGATCAGGGTCATCATCGCGGCGATGGCGGTGTTGAACTTGGTCGCCTCAATATCATCGGATACCTTCTTGATGGTACGGTGGACAGCTGCTTCCAGCTTATCTGTCTTCGACCGGTCATCTGAAATCAGATCGGTGAGACCGGCGACACGGTCGAGGAATCTCCGGCAGCCCTTGACCGAGCTGTCATTCCACGGAGCCGCAGCACTGTAGTCGCCCATGAAGAGGACATAAGTGCGGAGCGTGTCGGCACCGTACTGATCCACGATGTCGACCGGGTCGATGACATTCCCCTTCGACTTGGACATCTTGTCTCCGTCGGAGCCGAGAATCAGCCCCTGGATCGTACGCTTCTTGTATGGCTCCGGGCATGGAACCTCTCCGATATCGTAGAGGAATCTGTGCCAGAAACGGGAGTAGAGCATATGTCTGGTGACATGTTCCATACCGCCGTTGTACCAGTCAACCGGCATCCAGTATTTCAGCTTGTCCTTGTCTGCAAATGCATTCTTGTTGTGCGGATCGCAGTATCTGAGGAAATACCAGGAGGAACCGGCCCACTGTGGCATGGTGTCTGTCTCACGCTGCGCCTTTCCGCCGCACTTCGGGCAGGTGCAGTTGACGAACTCCGGAACACGAGCCAGCGGTGACTGGCCGTCCTGGCCGGGCTCGAAGTTTTCAAGCTTCGGAAGTTTCAGCGGAAGTTGATCATACGGAACCGGGACAATGCCGCAGTTCGGGCAGTGGATCAGCGGAATCGGCTCTCCCCAGTAACGCTGCCTGTTGAAGGCCCAGTCCTTCATCTTGTACTGGACGCCCTTCTCGCCGATGCCTTTCTCCTCGAGAACCTCCAGCATCTTTTTGATGGAGTCCTTCTTGTTTGTATAGCCGTTCAGGAAGCCGGAGTTGATCATCTTTCCGTCGCCGGTATACGCTTCCTTTTCAATGTCGCCGCCCTCAATGACCGGGATGATCTCGCAGCCGAACTTGTGCGCGAAATCCCAGTCACGCTGGTCATGCGCCGGAACTGCCATAATTGCGCCGGTGCCGTAGCCCATCATGACATAGTCTGCTGCGAAGATCGGAATCTCTCTGCCGTTGACCGGATCAATGGCAGTCAGTCCATCCAGACGGACACCGGTCTTGTCCTTGACAAGCTGGGTACGCTCGAATTCAGTCTTCTTGGCACACTCTTTGCGGTAATGCTCCAGCTCGTCCCAGTTCCGGATCTGATCCTTGTGTTTGTCGAGCAGAGGATGCTCCGGCGCGACAACCATGAAGGTGACTCCGAAGAGGGTGTCACATCTGGTCGTATAGACGCGGAGGCTGTCATCGGTTCCCTTGACGGAGAAGTTGACGAAAGCACCCTCCGACCTTCCAATCCAGTGTATCTGCTGCTGCTTGACATTCTCGGGATAATCGACATCCTTCAAGCCCTCGAGCAGCTTGTCTGCGTACTTTGTGATGCGGAGATACCAGACCTTCTTCGGGAGCTGAATGACATCATTGTGGCAGATATCGCACTTGCCGCCCTGGGAATCCTCGTTGGAGAGGACAACCTTGCAGTGCGGGCAGTAATTGACAAGTGTCGTATCGCGGAACACAAGCCCGTGCTCGAACAGCTTGAGGAAGATCCACTGGGTCCACTTGTAATAGTCCTCATCTGTTGTGTCGATTACGCGGCTCCAGTCAAATGAGAAACCGACGCTTTTCAGCTGCTGAGTGAAGTGGTGGATGTTCTTGTCTGTAATCACCCGCGGGTGTGTGTTTGTCTTGATCGCGTAATTCTCAGTTGGCAGGCCGAATGCGTCGAAACCGATCGGGTTCAGAACGTTGTAGCCCTGCATCCGCCTCTTTCTGGAGACAACCTCGATGCTGGAATATGCCTTGATGTGGCCGACGTGCATGCCGGCGCCGGACGGGTACGGGAACTCGATAAGGCCGTAGAACTTTGGCTTTTTATCAAAATCCTTCGCCTCGAAGATCCGGGCGTCCTCCCACTTTTTCTGCCACTTGGGCTCGATCTTTTTTACATCGTATTTCATAAACGGACTCCTCCCCTCCGCCAGTCTGACAGGGGTATGATGCAAGTGTATTTCCGAGTGCTTTCCATATAATAGCGCACTTGCCCCATCCTGACAAGAAAGCGCGGCAGCCGCCTGTCTTCATTCGTTTCGGGAAAATGACTGCCGGGGAATCGGGATTTCTTGACAGGAGAATATGCCTATGCTACTTTAGCAGGTGTCGAAGGAGGCGTTTGCGGTCTGGCTCTATCCGATAAGGCACAGACTGCAGACGCTTCATGCATTTTTTCTATGAATAGGTCCGATTGAGGAATGTTCCAGCATTTGGAGGAGAAGGAAAGTGGCGACAAAATATATCTTTGTAACCGGCGGTGTGGTTTCCGGTCTTGGCAAGGGCATTACGGCAGCAAGCCTTGGCAGACTTCTCAAGGCGAGAGGCTTCAAGGTCGCCTCCCAGAAGCTGGATCCGTATATCAATGTAGATCCGGGGACGATGAGTCCGTACCAGCACGGTGAGGTCTATGTGACGGAGGATGGCGCGGAGACAGATCTGGACCTTGGACACTATGAGCGCTTCATCGACGAGGATCTGAACAAGTATTCCAACCTGACGACCGGAAAGGTCTACTGGAATGTTCTGCACAAGGAGAGAAACGGCGAGTATCTGGGGGAGACAGTTCAGGTCATCCCGCATGTGACGAATGAAATCAAGTCGTTCATATACCAGGTCGGAAAGAAGGGCAACGCCGATATCATCATCACAGAGATCGGCGGTACGACCGGCGACATCGAGTCCCAGCCGTTCCTGGAGGCCATCCGCCAGGTGCGCTACGAGGTGGGCAAGGAAAACTGCCTGTATATCCACGTGACGCTCGTCCCGTATCTGGAATCCTCCAGGGAGCATAAGTCCAAGCCGACCCAGCATTCGGTCAGAGAGCTGCAGTCCTACGGAATCTTCCCGGACATCATCGTCGCGCGCTGCAACCAGCCCATCGAGAAGAGTATCCTCAGAAAGATTTCGATGTTCTGTAATGTCAAGGAGGACTGTGTCATTCAGAATCTGACGCTCCCGGTCCTCTACGAGGCGCCGCTCATGCTTGAGGATGCAGGCCTGGCGAGGATTGCGCTCCGTGAGCTCCATCTGGACGAGAACATGCCGGTAGACCTGACGGAGTGGAAGGAGATGCTGACACGGATCAACGGCTGCGAGAAGAAGGTCCGGATTGCGCTGGTCGGCAAATATGTCCAGCTTCATGACTCCTATCTGTCTGTCGCTGAGGCGCTCAAGCATGGCGGCTGGGAGAACAATGTGGATGTTGACATTGACTGGGTGGACAGCGAAAGTCTCACGGCTGACAATGTCGATTCTATCCTGAGAGGAGTCAGCGGCATCATCATTCCAGGAGGTTTCGGCGGCCGCGGTATCGAGGGCATGGTCAGTGCCTGCCAGTACGCGCGCGAAAACCATATTCCGTTCTTCGGAATCTGCCTGGGCATGCAGATCGCTGTCATCGAGTACGCAAGAGACGTGCTCGGCTGGGCGGATGCCAACTCCGGAGAGTTTGACGAGCAGTCTGCTCACAAGGTCATCGATCTGATGCCGGATCAGCAGGGCAACCTGCCGAAGGGCGGTACAATGAGACTCGGCGCCTATCCGTGCAAGGTGAAGAAGGGAACAGAACTCTTCAACGCCTACGGAAAAGAGGAGGTGGACGAGCGCCATCGCCATCGCTATGAGGTCAACAATGAGTTCCGTCCTCAGATTGAGGAGAAGGGCGTTGTCTTCTCCGGAACGTCGCCGGACAACCACCTGGTCGAGGCCATGGAGCTTCCGGGATACGCATTCTATGTCGGCGTGCAGTTCCATCCGGAGTTCAAGTCCCGCCCGAACAAGGCACACCCGCTGTTCCGCGAATTCCTGAAGGCAGCTTCGGGCTTTGCGTCCGCGGGAAATGCCATTGGCAAGAAGGGATGAAAGTGTCATGGATCAGTCAATGATGGACCTGCTGCAGCTGGTCGAGGATGAGGATGTGAAGTTCATCCGTCTCGCCTACTGTGACCTGAACGGGCAGCTGAAGAATATGGCAATCATGTCATCGGAGCTTCGGCGCGCGGTCGAAGAGGGCATTTCATTTGATGCCAGTGCGGTTTTAGGCTTTACCGGAGTCGAGTATTCGGACCTGTTTCTGGTGCCGGACAACTCCACGGTGTCCATCCTGCCCTGGCGGCCGGCACACGAGCGTGTCATGCGGATGCAGTGCGATGTGAAGAACCCGGACGGAAGCATCTTCGAGCCTTACTGCAGGAATGTTCTCCGGAAGGCGGTTGACCGTGCAATCAGCCTGGGATACATCGTCAATATCGGGACAGAGTGTGAGTTCTATCTCTTCCGGCAGGATGAGGAGGGCAGGCCGACTCAGATCCCGCTGGACCGCGGCGGTTATAACGATATCTCTCCGATTGACCGGGGAGAGGATATGCGCCGCCGGATCTGCCTTGCAATCGAGGAAATGGGGCTGAACCCGGAGTGCTCACACCACGAGTGCGGACCCGGCCAGAACGAGATTGACTTCCGCTATGCGGATGCGCTGCAGGCAGCAGACAATTTTCTGACGCTCAAGATGGCAGTCAAGTCGCTGGCGCAGCTGAACGATCTCTACGCATCCTTCATGCCAAAGCCGCTTGAGGATAATTGCGGGAACGGACTTCACATCAATTTTTCGCTGATGAGGGGCGGGCATTCTGTGTTCAAGAGCGGCGGCGAGCACTCCCAGGTCGGGGAAAGTTTTATCGCTGGGATTCTGGAAAAGATCCCTGAGATCACCGCGTTTCTCAATCCGACGCCGAATTCCTATGAGCGTTTCGGAAGCTTCAAGGCACCGAAGTATGTGACCTGGTCACACCAGAACCGGTCTCAGCTGATCCGGATTCCGGCGGCGACGGGCGGACATGTGCGGGCGGAACTGCGCTCGGCAGATCCGTCTTGCAACCCGTATCTTGCATTTGCCCTCCTGATTCATGCCGGGTTGGATGGCATCGAGAACGAAACGAAGCTTTGTGAGCCTTATAATGGGAATGCCTATGAGATCAGCGATCCGTCTGTCAGGCGGATTCCGGAAAACCTGGGAGAAGCGTTGAAGCTGGCAGAGCAGAGTGATCTTGTCGCAAGAGCGCTTCCGGAGATGACCAGGCAGGAGTTCTTCGCGGAGAAGAAAGAAGAGTGGAAGGAATACCAGCTTTCCTCGGACCGGCATCAGCTTGAGCTCGACCGGTATTTCGGCATACTCTGATTGGAAGGAAACTTGATATGATCAAAGGGGATCCAAGTGTACTGCTCGCCGTCAGCGGGCCGAAGACCGAGAAAGTGTTTGCCGATATGGTTCTGGAGTGGCGGAAGTCAGAGCTGACTGTCAGGACAACAAGCCGGGAGGCATGGAAGAGTCTTCAGGAGACAACGTATTCTCTTGTGATTGTTCTGTCGCCCCTGTCAGACGGGCAGGGAATTGACCTCGCACAGATGGCAGCACAGACCAGCGCGGGGGTGATCTTCGTCTGCAGGCCTCAGGCCTACGATGCGGCGCTTCAGAAGCTGGGAGAAACCGGCGTCTATGTCTTTTCGACAGATATGGGGAAACGGGTCTTCCAGCAGGCACTGAGAATGATGTATGCGGTGAACCTCCGTCTCGCAAAGGATGCCCCGCAGACGCAGATGCTGCAGGACCGTATCAAGGATATCCGTGTCATCAACCGTGCAAAGTGTCTTCTGATCCAGTATGAGCGTATGAGTGAAGATCAGGCGCACAAGACGATCGAGCGGGAAGCGATGAACCGCCAGATGTCCAGAAGGGCGATTGCGGAGGAGATACTTGTTTCCTATGGCGCATGAGACCGGGCTGCAGATCAGGGAATTTCAAGAAAGAGATATTTCAGGTACCTCCATCCAGGAAATGACTGATGCACGCAGGCAGCTCCGGTGTCCGTGCACAGGAAGCAAAAAAGGGTTTCGGTCTGAGACAGCCGGAACCCTTTTTTATGAAGGCGAAGAGCCAGAAGCCATGATGCAAGCTTGCCCGCATATCATGGCTCCTGGCTCCTTGCCGTACACAAGGCAGGCCGGGGAAGACAGGGACGATTCGAACAGGGGGAAGGCGGGAACAGGAACGATGAATGAAATTGACCAGTATATGAGGGCGTGCAGACTCTGCCCGCGGGACTGCGGGGCAGACAGGCTTTCGGGAGCATGCGGCGCGTGCGGTGTCCCGGCAGAAGTCTATGTAGCCCGGGCAGCACTTCATGCCTGGGAGGAACCTTGCATATCAGGGAACAATGGCTCCGGAGCAGTCTTTTTTACCGGCTGCGGGCTGAAATGCGTTTTCTGTCAGAATGGTGCGATTTCGGGGACGGCCGTGCCGAAGAGGCTGGCGGAGACCGATGCACAGAAGTGCCGGGTTGCTGTGCCGGGGAAGCCGGTGACAGTCAGCCGGCTGGCAGCTGTGTTTCTCAGGCTTCAGAACGAGCAGCATGCCAATAACATCAATCTGGTCACCGCAGTCCAGTACATCCCGCAGGCAGCACAGGCGCTGAGAATTGCGAAGGCTCAGGGGCTCCGGATTCCGGTTGTATATAATTCAAGCGGTTATGAGAAGGCCGCCTCTCTGAGACTTCTGGAAGGGCTGGTGGATATCTGGCTGCCGGATTTCAAATATATGGATTCAGAGCTCGCCGCAGCGTATTCCCATGCGCCTGATTATCCTGATATCGCGAAGAGGGCGATTGCGGAGATGGTGCGGCAGGCAGGGGAGCCGGCATTCTATGAAGAAACCCGGTGGGGAAAAGATGGGGAACCGATGCCTGCAGGTTCAGGGGCGAGACTTATGAAAAGAGGCGTGATCGTCCGTCATCTTCTCCTGCCCGGACATGTGAAGAATGCAAAAGCTGTTGTACAATATCTGCATGATACATACGGCAATTCCATCTACATCAGCATGATGAATCAGTACACACCGATGAGAAATACTTTTGAGGATTCACTGTTGTCGCGAAAGGTCACAAAGCGTGAATATGAGAGGTTGACAGATTATGCAGTCTGGATCGGAGTCGAGAATGGATTCATACAGGAAGGCGGAACCGCGGAGGAAAGCTTTATCCCGTCCTGGAACGGAGAAGGTGTCTGAGGGACGCCGGAAAGACGGTCACACAGGCGCACGGAAAAAGCCGCATCGGGAGAACAGCTGCGGAGTCGGGACGTGGCAGTCTTGCCGGGACAGCGAACGTGAGGCCGGGACGTGGCAGTCCAGCCGGGATAGTGGACGCGGAGCCGGGACGTGGCAGCCCCGCCGGGACAGTGAACGCGGAGCCGGGACGTGGCAGCCCAGCCGGGACAGTGGACGTGCGGCCGGGATACAGCAGCCTTGCCGGGAAGACAGGCATGCAGCCACAGTAAAGGAGAATGTCTGCCCGTATGCGAAGAAATGCGGCGGCTGCGATTTTCAGGGGGTGCCTTATAAGCGCCAGCTCCAGAAAAAGGATGCACGCATCCGCTATCTGCTGAAGGACACCGTGCGCAGAATCCATCCCATCATCGGAATGGAGACACCTCTGCACTATCGGTGCAAGGTGCACGCTGTTTTTTCTCATGATCGGAAGGGAAATCCGATTTCCGGAATCTACGAAAAAAACTCTCATGTGATTGTTCCGATGGACAGCTGTATGATCGAGGATGAGGGGTGTGACCGCATCATTGTCAGCATCCGGAGTCTGCTGAGGTCCTTTAAAATCCGGACCTTTGATGAGGATACCGGGTACGGACTGCTTCGGCATGTGCTTGTCCGGAAGGGATACGCGACAGGCGAATACCTGGTCGTCCTGGTTGTCGCCGACCCGGTCTTTCCATCCCGAAATAACTTTGTGAAGGCGCTCAGGAAGGACCATCCTGAGATTACATCGATTGTTCTGAATATCAATGACAAATCAACCTCGATGGTGCTCGGTGAACGCAACATTACTCTGTACGGACCGGGATTTATTGTTGATGAGCTGTGCGGACACAGATTCCGGATCTCGCCGAATTCTTTTTATCAGGTGAATCCGGCGCAGACAGAGCTCCTGTATCGGACGGCAATCCGGTATGCACATCTGACCGGGAAGGAAGAAGTCCTGGATGCCTACTGCGGGACAGGGACAATCGGTATCATTGCCTCTGACCAGGCCGGTCATGTGACAGGAGTTGAGCTGAACAGCGAAGCCGTGAAGGATGCCATCAGCAACGCGAGGGCAGAGAAGCTGAAGAATGTCGATTTTATTTGCGCAGATGCAGGTGAATATCTGAATCAGTTGACCAAAGCGGTAGAGGCGGAAGAAACAGAGGGAGGGTTCAACGGGAGAAAGGCAGTCCGCAGGAAGAACCCCGGTGTCCGGCTCCCGGATGTCATCATCATGGATCCGCCCAGGTCGGGCAGTACGCCGCAGTTTATCCGGGCGGCGGCATTCTCCGGCGTTAAACGCATCGTGTATATTTCCTGTGGACCAGAGAGTCTTGCGCGAGACCTGGAACTCTTCGAGGAGCTTGGCTATGCTGCAGAAGAGGCACAGCCGGTGGATCTTTTCCCGTTCACGCAGCATGTGGAGACGGTAGTATTGATGTCAAGAAAATAAAATCAAGTGCCAGAAAGCAGCGTATTTCCGGGCTTTTTCGGAGGTTTGGATTAGTGGCCAGACTTCTGAAAAAGCTCGGTTTTCTTATGTGGAAACATATCTACTGCAAAATGTGTGTCAGGTTGTAACCTCGGATTAGATGTCAGGATTTGAGACAGTGGATTAGATGTCAGGCGTTTTGGGATGATTTTGGGAAAACGAAAAGGGATGACAACCAATCCGGCAACTCGACCATTTGGGGTGTTTGCAGGCAGTGAAATAGATGTGAAGGAAAAATTCGGTAAGTCGGGATTTTATGAAGTTGGAAAAACGGTATTTGTGGAGGAGGCCAACATGGAGATAGAATATAGAAAATTGGGTGAAAAAGAACTGGATGTATTTATCGAAATGAGAATAAATCAGTTAAGAGAAGAAGATGCTAAGGAGGATATCGACTTAAAACCGGCATTACTGGATTATTATATGCGTCATATGAAGGATGGGACATTTGTTTCGTGGATTGCTGTAGATGATGGCAGAATTATAGGAACAAGCGGGATGTCTTTTGTGGAAAAACCACCGTATTTCGGGTGTCCTAGTGGGAAGATGGGGCTGTTATCCAGTATGTTTACAAGTCCTGATTACAGGCGGATGGGAATTGCGAAAGAACTTTTACATAGGGTTGTTGAAGAAGCCAGAAGCTATGGCTGTGGTACGGTTCAGATTACAGCCTCAGATATGGGCGTAAAATTATATACAGCATATGGATTTGTTCATAACGGTAATTTCATGCAATACAAACTTTGATGCATTTTGCGGGCGCCGGCGGTCGCTGATGCGTTGACCACCGGTCGCGGCGCGGTTATTGAACGGTCGGCTGGCGGAGCCGGTCAGGACTGTTTATGAGTGTGATCATTC
>NZ_JBQKGW010000016.1:0-71162 GCF_052118625.1 Porcincola sp. LCP21S3_C12
AACAATTCGCAGAAACAGTTACTTTTAAAGTGACTGACACATCTGTAGAAATCCAAAATCGGCGCGAAATAATCTGCCGGATGGGACATCATTTAATTTGCCGGACAACACACAAAATGCGTATGGTAATTCTGACTTCTTGTTGCCTCTATAAGTTCGATCCCGGACAAATATGGCATCTTGATGTCCGTAAAAACCACATCCGGGTGCTGTTCCTGAATCATTTCCAATGCAGTTCTCCCATTCCCTGCTAAACCAACAATCTGGTAGTTATCGCCGAGGGATCTGATCATTTCTCTCAGGCCTTCTCTCGCCCTTTGTTCGTCTTCTGCAATCACTATCTTCATTCATCAAACCCTTCATCTAACGACTAACCCACTACAGTTACTCATCCTCAGCATCATCCTGCAAAAAAGTATGAGGCAACGGCAGTTCAAGAAGAAACCGGGTTCCCTTCCCTTCCTCTGTCCAGAACTGGATCTCCAGTTTATTTCCGTAAAAGATCCTCAATCTAGCTGCAACATTCTCAAGTCCGATCCCAGTCCCTTCCATATGGATAAATGCAGCGGCTGATAACTTTTCCTGTACAGCACGGCTCTGTTCCGCGCTCATCCCGCAGCCATTATCTTCAATAAGGATTTCCATTCTGCCATCTTTTCCCATTCGTCCTGTTACACTGATAAAACAGCCCTTCTCCTTCTCTACAAATCCGTGTCGAATTGAATTTTCAACAAACGGCTGTAAAAACAGCTTGCAGCATGGCCATTCCAGATATTGATCTGGAAATTCAACCCGATAATCAAACCGATCCATTAGCCGAAACTTCTGCAACGCAAGGTACTGTGTAACCCAGTTTACTTCATCGCCGAGCGTTACTGCCCCTGTCGAGCTTGAATAAGCATAGCGCATAATATCGGACAGCTTTCTCAACATCACAGAAACTTCCTCATTTCCCTGTTCCGCCGCGCTCATATTAATCGCATTCAACGTATTACATAGAAAATGGGCATTGATCTGAGATTCCAATGCATGCATCTGTGCTTCCGCGGTCTTCCTGACTGCCTGAATCTGTTCTTCATTCTGACGGGCATTTTTTTCTTTCCATTCTTCCAATGCGTCAGCCATCTCATTGTAGTTCTCAGCGAGCTTCCAGATTTCATCCTCCCCTCTGATTTCAATACGCGTCTTCCACACACCCTTTCTGACGCTATTCATCGCTTTCTGGATACTTCGAATTGGAGAGAGTGCTCTTCTTGTCATAATAAATTGAACTGCACTGATTAACAGGATGGCCAGGAGCAGGACTGTGACGCCCTTACGGTATCGCATACGGATAATCCCGTTTAATCTTTCTACATCCAGCGCAATATTGAGGTTCCATCCTGTTTTATCAATTTCAGTCGATACAATTCGGTATTTTCCTTCTGGAGCGACATTTTCCAACTTCATCCCGATCATCCCGGATTCAGGAGCATACAGCAGATTCCCACTCTGATCCGTGATATAGGTATCTGTATAATTATTCGACATGCCTGTAATTTGACTGAAAAAAGCGCTTACAGAAGATAGTTCAAAACTCAGGACAAGGATGGAGTCAACCTGGTCAGTTGACGTATTCCCCGGAAGGGAGAATGCTATATTGATCATATTCCTGCAGGTATAAACAGATGCTTCCTGTGCATGAAAGATAAACTGATTCGGTTCAGTGGTCCATACACACTTCGGAACGGTATTCTGTTTCAACTGATCAATCAATTTGCTTGAAAGGTTTTCAAGCAATTGCTCGTTGTTCCGATTCCAATATGCTTCAGTCCCGGTCAAATTTCCAATCACTCGGTTCTTTTGGAAAAGGATATTTCCGTCGGCAGTCATAATCAGGACGTTAATCAGTTCTCCGCCACTCTCTTTAAAAGTCTGCTCTAGTTCATGTCTCAACGTCAATTTTGAGAGTGTATCATCTGGATCATCCTTCAACGCAGTAGCTGACTCTATCAAATCAGCATTCAAGGACAACTTTGCCCCAACCTGGATGACATTATCGATATTCCTCCGGATTGTACTCTCCTCAGTATTGAGCAGGACTTTATCTGTCTGTGTAGAATTTTCAATCAGATACTGCAGATATTGAGTTTGAAGATAAAACAGGAAAGCCAGCGACGCTCCAACAAGCGAAAACATCATAATGATGGATACTCTCAGAAAATAATTGGTACGGAGAGCCTTTATAAATCGTTTCAGAAACCCACCTGGAATTCTGATGATATTACTTCCAGATACACTCTTCCGTTTCACCTGCCCCTCCCATTTCTGCAGTCAGTCATAGGATTCTTATTCTAATGCAATTTCATCAATTGCATTTATCGTAGTACAATGATGATACCACTTCTGCTCGATTGATTTCCTATGATCCTCTATACACTCCACATTATTCTTGTTCGCCCCGAAAAGACTGGATTTTCTTTTCAACCAATGCGTTCAAAAACCAGGTGAAGACCCCGGGGACCAGAAGAATTGTCAGCGGAAATCGATACACCGAATAATATCCTGCCAGCAGTAATACAGTCCCTGCTATTGTTTGCAAGGGATAATGAAAGGTACAGAATACTGCCGGCTTTAAGTACCATCCAAATGACATGCGATATCTCGATATCAGTGGAAACAAAAAGCAGCAGACTGCCATGACCGCCAGAAACAATACCAGGTAAAGTGCACACAATAACCACTGCACATGCCCATGAAATAATTTACTGCTTATCCCGAAATTCAGCAGGAAGAGAACCGACAGCAAAAAGCTGGCAAGTCCGTGCAGACTTCCCATTTTTAACGAATTTTTCCACGTAGTCCAGAAACGTTCGGTCACGCTTTCTCTGTCTTCCACGACAGACCTGGTAACCGCATCATAAATTGCCGCTGCTGATGCCCCGATTGTGACGATCGGCAAACTTCCCAGAATCCACCAGATCGAGACAAGCATGAGATCGAACATTTTGCTTCCCCATGTAAATACCGGGCCGCCATATGAAAAAACATTCTTCTTGAACATACTGCTTACCTGCTAAAAGAAGGGATTCTCATCCATCGTATTTTTTCCCACACATACAGAAAGATGAGAATCCTCGCATCATTTATGTTATTCGAAGCAGAACCCTTTCCTTGTGAACACCGGAATCTGCTCAAGCGGAGCTGGAACCTCTACCCTTGCTCCTCCCTCATAGATTTCCCCTGTCCAGTAGTTTTTCCATGCCACTCCTTTAGGAAAGTACACTGAAAGTTTTCGTTCTCCCTCATGCATGACAGGCGCAACCAGAATATCCGGTCCGAACATGTATTCCGTCTCGCAGTCCCAGCATTCCTGATCAGACGGGAAATCATAAAAGAGCGGCCGCATGACAGGTGTACCTTTATCATGTGCATCCTTCATTACTTCAGTGATATACGGTTTCATTGTTTCGCGAAGGAACAGATACTTCTTCAGAATCTCATATACTTCCGGTGTATAGCTCCAGACTTCATTTGGTGCTCCGGACACACAGGTTGCACCGCCACTTGTCCCAACCTGTGGCTGCATCGGCCAGCGAACGCCATGAAGACGCATAACCGGACAGAACGTTCCATACTCAAACCATCTGATGAGGAGTTCATGGAATTTCGGGTCATCCACCCAGGCGCCAAAAAAGCCGCCGATGTCGGTTGTCCACCACGGAATCCCGGCAATTCCCATGCTTAATCCAGCAGCAAACTGATTCCGTAGACTTTCAAAGGACGACATGATATCACCAGACCAAACCAGTGCCCCATACTTTTGAGATCCAGCCCACGCACAGCGCAGCAGATTAATAATATTGTTCTGACCTTCCGCCTTCATTCCGTCAAAGAAAGCCTTTGCGTACATCACCGGATAAATATTGCCAACCTCCACATCCGGCCCAAGGAAGTACCGGTAATTGTCGTAATCATAGTAGGTGTATTCCGGCTCTGCCTCATCAAGCCAGAATACTCTGATTCCTTTGTCGTAATAGTTCTGCTTTGCCTTTCCCCAGACATATTTCCTTGCATCTGGATTCGTCGCGTCAAAATGAAGCGTATTTCCCTGGAAATCCATCGAAATCGGATACCCACGGTCTACGCGGATCAGATACCCTTTTTCATTCATTTCCTGGAAATTCTCACTTCTGTAGTCCACAGTCGGCCAGATCGATACCATCAGCTCGATTCCCATCTCCTTCAATTCCCTGATCATTGCATCAGGGTCCGGCCAGTAAACCGGGTCAAACTTCCATTCACCCTGCAGTGGCCAGTGGAAAAAGTCAATCACAATCACAGAGATCGGGAGGCCTCTTTTCTTATATTCGCGGGCAACATCGAGGAGTTCTTCCTGTGTCTGATAACGCAGCTTGCACTGCCAGAATCCCATCGCATAGTCAGGCATCATCGGAACTTTTCCCGTTACTGAAGCATACGCTTCCTCTATTTCTGAAGGTGTATCCCCCGCTGTAATCCAGTAATCCAGTTTCTTTGTCGATTCCGCCTCCCAGGTTGTAATATTCTTTCCGAAGTTTACTCTCCCTACAGCAGGATTATTCCAGAGGAATCCATACCCCAGAGACGAGATCATAAACGGAACTGAAGACTGTGAGTTTCGATGCGCCAGTTCCAGATCCATCCCCTTCTGGTTCAGATAGGGCTGCTGGTATTGCCCCATACCAAAAATTTTTTCTTCCGGATTTGACACAAATCTCGCCTTCAGATGATAATCTTCACTTCCAATGATTGCTTTGAATTCACGTGCATCCACCATCAGGGAACTCGTCGTACTGCTCTGCATATCATTCTTGTTTCGAAGATACTCCTCAAGCAGAAGTTCTCCTTTTGCATTACGAAATTCGATTTTTCCGATGTTGTTGATAATGGCAGTGATTTTACCATTTGTAATCTGAGCCTCCAGTTCTCCAATCCTGATCTCTGAATGACTCTCTGGAACTTCCTCAGTCAATGCCCATCTTTCCTGTGGCATCTCTGCACACTTTGTAGCCGTCACTCGAAAACTATTCTGTCCCCATGGCGCAATCACCAGTTTCTCCGCTCCAAGCCTGTAGCAAAGAGCATTCGTTTCCGTAAAATAATACCCGAACCTGCGCCTGGTCTGTCCGGCAACTTCCGCAGACGCTGTTCCCATAGAATTTATGATAGCCTGTTCTCCCATATATGTTTATCCTTTCTGTTCATTATTCCTTTACTGCTCCGGCCGTCATTCCCCCGACAATATATTTCTGAAGGAAGATAAACATGAGTATGACCGGAAGTACCAGAATCGCTCCATAGGCCATGATACAGTTCCATTTCGTCCCATATTTGCTCTGGAACTTGTGAATGTTTGCAGTTAGCGGCCGCATCTCCGGTTTAACATTAAATGTCATGGAATACATCAGATCGTTCCACCCGTTCAGGAAGGAAATCGTGACGATTGTGATAATCCCAGTTTTAACCGCTGGAATCATTACCAGGAAAAAGGCCTGCAATGCGTTACAGCCATCGATTCTTGCCGCTTCGTCAAGTGTAACGGGAACACTTTTAAAGTATGGCCTGAGTGTAACAACTGCAAAAGGTACTGCCCCCGCCGCGATTGCAATCGGTGGCGCGGCATAGGTTCCGAGAAGGTGCATTTTGCTGAATGTCAGATACATTGGTGTCAGCATCAGGGATGCAGGGAGCATCTGTGCTACAAGAAATATAAGCAGAAATGCCTGATAACCTTTGACCTTATAACGCCCCATTCCATATGCTGCCGGAATCCCGAAAAGCATCGTCAATACCATCGTAAATAGGCCATTTAAAAAACTATTTCTCAAGGATGCGATGAAGTCCTTGTCCCCCAGATTCGCCATCCACGGGTCAATTGTGAATTCATGCGGGAAGTAAGTCAGCACCTTGCCGAATGTTTCCATATCCGACTTGAAGGAAAGCTGAAGCATCCAGTAAATTGGAAACAGAAAAACCACCGCGATGATGACTGCAATAACTGACAGTCTGAAATTTCTATGCCATTCCCTCGAATGCCTGCGCCTTTCGGAAGCAGGCAAGGCTCTTATCCTGTCAGACTCCTGATTCATGCCTCTTCCTCCTTGTCATCTTTTCTGAGCAACAGTAAATACAGAATTCCAATCAGCAGCAGGCAAAGAAACAGTACAATTGCGACTGCCGACCCCTTTGAGAATTGATACTGTGTAAAGGAAAGCATATAGGAATAGGTTCCTAAAACATCCGTCGAATTCAGCGGACCTCCCGCCGTCATGATAAACATCAGATCAAATGCACGGAACGTATAAATGAATCCAAGCATCAAAACTGCAAGAATAGAATCCTTCATCAGCGGCATCGTGATCTTCCAAAACTGCTGCATTCTGCTGGCCCCGTCAATTGCAGATGCTTCATAGACATCTTCCGATATATTCGACATTCCGGATATCAGCAGAAGCATATTGAACGGAATTCCAACCCAGCAATTCATAATCACGACAGCAATCATTGCAGTTGACGTAGAAGTCAGCCATGCCGGCCCTGCTATACCGATCTTTGACAATAAGTTATTAATCAGGCCGCCATTCAAAAACAGATTCTGCCCGAGCAGACCGGTGACAGCCATCGGCATCATGTACGGAATCAGCATGAGTCCTCTGATCGGTCCGGACAGCGTAAATTTTTTATAGAAAAAAAGTGCCAGTAAATACCCGATCGTAAACTGGAAGATCAGGCTTCCGATTGTGAATACGAATGTATTCTTCAGAACCAGAATAAATGTCGGATTATGGAACAGCTCTATATAGTTCTGAAGCCCAATGAATTTTGATGTCCCGGTCGCAAGGTTACGGACACTGGTGTCTTTGAAACTCAAAATAAAATTGTATATAATCGGGTATCCTACCACCACGAGCATATATAGAACTCCCGGAAGAATAAAGCCATATGCCTCCCTCGTCCGCCTGCCATTTGATCTTCTTTTTTTTGAAGTCATGTCTTTTCTCCCCGTCTTTCCTGGTACAGTCCTGATATGGAGATTGCCGGCCTCCTCTGAGAGGAGAGCCGGCAACCTCCGAAATGACTTTTACATTACTGTTCCGGAAGCGGGTCGCTCTCCAGAATTGGTGCAATAACATCATTTGCAGCCTTCAAAGCATCTGCTGCAGAGTCACCGTTCAGGAACACCTTCTGCGCAGCAGTGTAAATCTGCTCGGAGATCGTCGGCCACTGATCATGCGGTCCGCGTGCAAGCGCGGTATCCATCTGTTTCTGGAAGATCTTGAAGTTGTCCTCCTGATAAGTGTAAACCGGTGCCGCATCCGATCTGGTAGCAAGCTTGCCGGATTGTACCGCCCAGCGCTCCTCACTGTCCTTTGACATGAACCACTTCAGGAAATTCACTGCTTCATCAACATCTTTACATCCGGTGCAGACACCAAAGTTCTCACCGCCAATTGTGGAACTGGAGGTTCCCTCGTCACCGGTCGGGAGAGTCGTGATCTGGTACTCAAAAGCGCCATTCACATCATTATCAATTGATGCCAGATGCCATGTTCCGATTTCGGCAAATGCAGCTTTCCCCGCGCAGAACTGATTGTAAGCATCTGCCTGTGTCCAGTTGACACACTCGGGACTCATCTGACCATTCTTTACAAACCCTCCGAGTACATCCAGCCCGATCGCGGCCTTCTCATCTGTCAGATTCGTTAAGGATGTCTTTGTTCCGTCATGTGTTGCGACAATCCACGGAAGGAGCTGGAAAGTCCCTTCCTCCGTTGAGATTGCACACATTGCAAATCCAAACTGACTCTTGTCCGAATTCGTTGTCTTCTCGACATCTTCCTTGAACTCATCAAGGCTTGTCGGAAGTTTGTCAATTCCGGCCTCCTTCAGCGCATCCATATTTGCGGCCAGTGTCAGGCAATTGGAATTCTGCGGAAGACCATAGATTTTACCGTCTGCATCCTTGCAGGACGAAAGCGGTCCAGGGAAAAACTTATCCAAATCTTCCCAATCACCAAGCTGTTTTGTAACATCTTCGAATACACCAAGCGAAATATAAGATTCCATATCCGGAGAATCGACCATTCCGATATCCGGAAGTTCTCCCGAAACCGCCCCGATCGTGTACTGGTTCATCAGTTCCTGCCGTGCAACATATGTTGGATTAATATATACTTTATCTTGAAGTTTGTTGTACTCGTTTGCGAAGTCGATAATTGCTTTTGCGTCAGCTGATGCATCAAAATAATGCCATAACGTCAGCTCCTCCGCATTTTTTGTGTTTGGGTTCAGTGTCGCTCCTCCCGTTGCCGCAGCTTCCGTCTCCCCGGCGAATACAGGTGTACAACCAACTGCAATGCTTAGTGCCATCGCTCCTGCTAATACAACAGATGCAGCTTTCTTTTTCATATTTATCCTCCTTTTATTGTGCATATTGCACATTGTTCTTTTCTTTTAAGCAAAGATTATCATTATAATAACGTTTAAACAACTTATATTCTTGGAATTGCGGGGACTATTTTCGGTTATAATTTTAATATTAGAGGGATAATTTTAATATTTTTTGCCATTTTAACGATTCTGTAATGGATTGTCTTTTATCATTTAGCTTTTATCATTTGCGAAAAATACCAAGACCGCATTCAAAAAGAGCTGCCGTTTTCCTGCACGGCAGCTCTTCTCAAACTTAATCAGAACACAATGTTTATTCTTCCCGCATCCATACCTGCATCTCTCCCTTTCCCCGGTTGTTCCAGCAGGCATATGGAATGGCCTTCAGCCGGCACGGCTGATACACCGGCCGCTTATCGCTGTAAAGCGGATCATCGCTGCCGACGCTCTTGTAATCAATCCGGCTTCCTGAGACAACTGCGCACAGCGTTCCGCCCAGCAGTTCCGGGTTCTCCTCCTCACAGATCGGTGCCGAGGTATCGATCCTGCAGCCAGCAAGATATGCCCCGTTATCAGCCTCCTCGAAGCAATAGACGGACGGTCCTCTCATGATGCAGACCTTTCCGATGTCATCGCGCACTTTCGGATTGCTGTATACAAAACGGAACGCAACATCCAGATCCAGCTCGATCAGATCACCGTCCTGCCAGCTGCGGCTAAGGTAGAGATATCCTCTGCGGTACACTGCCCGCTCCCCGGAATCGAGGTCTTTCCGGTCTATTTCTCCATGATCTGCATCATTCTTTCCCACAGATACCTTCTGTCCGTTGACCAGGAGTGTATATCTTTCCACAGAATAAGCCGGCAGCCTCAGGGCGACCACCGCATCCTGCCTGCCCTTCTCTGGCTGTACACGGATCCGGATACTTCCGGACGCCGGATAATCCGCCTCGACCGTCAGCCGCAGGGTTCCATCTGTCAGCGGAGCCTCGATCTCTCCGGCGATATACAGATTCAGGTAAGCAGTATTGCCGCCAACATGAAACATATAGTTTCCCATCGATGCGAGTGTCCGTGTGATATTCGGCGGGCAGCAGGCACAGCCGAACCAGAGCTGGCGCTCTGTCTTCACGTGCCGCATCGTCGGATTATGTTCCGCTACTTCCGGAACACATTCCAGCGGATTGACATAGAAGAAATGTCTTCCATCGAGCGCGATTCCGGACAGCAGGGTATTGTACAGCGCCAGTTCCACAACATCCATATACTTTCCGTCTCTTGTGATCTGGAAGAGACGGTTTGAAAACATCGCCAGTCCGATTGTCGCGCAGGATTCCGAATAATTTGTATTGTTCGGAAGATCATAATCTGTGGTGAACCGCTCTCCATAAGCCGCCGACCCGATGCTCCCGGTCACATACATCTGTCTGCGGGCAATATTCTCCCAGAACGCCTCACACTGCCTGAGCATCCGTTCATCACCTGTCTCAGCTGCAACGTCAGCCATTCCGCTGTACAGGTACACAGCCCGGACAGCATGTCCTTCCGCCTTGTCCTGCTCCGCCAGCGGTCTGTCCGCCTGGCAGTAGTCCATCCCAAAATCCTTGAATTCCTTAAAGATAAAGGTCCCGTTCCGATAATTGCTTTCTGACTGAAAGTAGCACGGCTGCTGCCCTCTGACATCCAGAAAATACTGTGCAAGGTGAAGATAATCCTTCTTTCCTGTATACCTGTATAATTTATACAGCGCCAGTTCAATCTCAGGATGTCCCGGGTATCCGTGCAGTTTTCCTTCTTCCGGCCCGAACACCGAGCACAGATAATCCGCCAGCTTCGCGCAGGAGTTGACAAATTTCCGTTTTCCTGTCGCTTCCGCATAGGCAACCGCCGCCTCGATCATATGGCCGGCTGTGTACAGTTCATGTCCCTCAAACAGATCATAGAAACGTCCTTTTCCCAGAATGGTATTGTAGGTATTGAGATATCCGTCCGGCTCCTGTGCCCCTACAATCAGGTCGATCGCAGCATCCGCTGTTCTCTCCAGTTCCGGATCCGGCTTCTTCGCAAGAGAATATGCTGCCGCCTCCAGCCATTTTGCGACATCGGTGTCCTGAAAAACTTCTCCCTTATGAGTTCCCTTCTCGAGACCGCCTGCAACCCGGAAATTCTGCATACAGTAGCTCTTTTCCGCTCCTGGGACGCGGTCATTAATCAGCTCCCATTCGAAGGGGAGAATCACGCTGTCTACAAGACCGATATATTTATCCCAGAACGGATCCCGAATACGAATGTTCCGCAGGGGGATGTTCTGAAGCCTCTTCTCATCCATCGTGTACTCCTTTTCTGTGTCTGTCGTCATCTTACATGCTGAAAGCCTGCCGGCAGGCAGCTCCGTTCTCCGGTATCTCCTTCGCTGCCCATCTGGCAGCGGACAATATGATCTTGCTGTCAGTCATCGTGCACATCCGGCGACCTGTCATCTTCCGCCGCACCGCCCCCTGTCCGGAGGTCACAGACAGATCCTCCTTCTATGATCCTGCACGGGTAGATGATATTCGTCACCTGCTCGCTCTCATCCTCTATCCGCTCCAGCAGCATGGACAAGGCAGAGTACCCCATCTTATGGAGCGGTCTTTGAGCCGTCATCAGCGGCGGAATCAGCTGCTGGGTAAACTCGGCATCATCAAAGCCCGTCACCGACAAATCATCCGGCACGCGAAGCTCCAGCTCTGCCGCGGCATTATAGACGCCAAGTGCCATCTCATCATTCATTGCAACTATAGCAGTCGGCCGTTCCTGCTTAGGAAGGAGATCCTTTTTTGTTCCACCGTCCTTTCCCGTCAGGATTCGGATTGCAGCGGCTTTTCCCTTTTGAAAGTCATATTCTCCGCATTCGTCCCAGCTTTCCGGCAAGGTAATTCCCGCTTCCTGCAGCGCCTTCAGAAATCCTTTCCGCCTCAGCCTTGCAGGTTCGGAGGTCGCGTATCCCCCGATCAGCGCAATCCTCCGGTGTCCTCTGTCTATTACATTTCTTGTAATCCTGTACTCAGCCTTCTCATTGTCGTAGCGCACGGAGGAAGCCTCGCCATCGGCGGTATAACAATAGCAGTAGACGACGGGCTTCCCTGCCTTTCTGAGCACGTTATCCATCAGCCGGTCATGCATACCGATATAGATGATCCCATCTACCTGCAGCCCCAGAAGAGTCTGTACAGCTTTATCAATGTCTTTCTGGAATCCGGTCAGTTTGTCAAAGCTGTTGTCAATCTTGCGCACCATCTGCAGGTTGCTGAGAATCGTATAACAGTTTTTCTCATCAGCCATCCGATTGATTCCATCTATGATATATGGCGTATGCCAGACTGTGATATCCTCAACCAGGATCCCGATCAGTCCTGTTCTGTTTTTTCGGAGACTCCCCGCCAGTTTATTCGTCCGGTACCCTGTCTGCCGGATGATATCCTGTACCTTCTTCCTTGTCTCCTCGCTGATGTGTCCGGAGTTGTTGATAACATAGGAAACTGTAGCGGTTGAAACACCTGCCCGCTGTGCGATCTCTTTGAGCGTCAAAGTTTTCACCTCTCTGTCTGATTCCCGACGATCCATACCTTTTCATACCTCATACATCCCTCTTTGTACAAGTACTTTCCGGAAGAAACCGTCTGTTATCCCTTCAGACCGGAGGTTTTGATTCCTCCCTCAAGATGTTTCCCGGCTGTCAGATAGAGAATCATCGGCGGAATAATCATCAGAGAGGATGCCGCCATGATGGAGGGCCAGTTGATCACGAAAGCATTCCCGGAGGTGTACATATAAGATGTCATGAGCGCGATCGTAAGCGTTCTCCATTTGTCCGAATTGATATAGAATACAGGCTGTGTCAGTTCATTCCACCAGAACACAGAAGAGAGAATCCCGATTGTGACAAAGGTCGGCTTTGAAATCGGAACGATGATTCTTGAGAACACCTGGAACTTCGAGCATCCATCCATAATGGCCGCCTCATCCAGCTCCTTCGGAATAGAGCGGAAATACTGGCGAAGCAAAAACACGTTGTACGGATACGCGAAGAAAGAGGGGACGATCATCGGTAGCAGGGAATCCAGCCAGCCGATCTTTCCGAACATAATATACTGCGGAATGATCAGCGCGATGTTCGGAATCATCATAGTTGCAACGATGATTGAGAATATGACATTCTTCCCCCTGAACTCCAGCCTTGCAAGCGCATAGGCAACAAGGGAGGAAGACAGCAGCGTTCCTACGGTATTGCCGATGATCAAAAGCAGCGTGTTCCGGATATAAAGTCCGATTTTTGACTGTGTGAAGATATAGATGTAGTTTTCAAAGGTCGCTTTCTCTGGAATGATCTTAGCACTGGTTGTAAATTCCGTGAGCGTCTTAAATCCGCCGGAGAAAATCCAGACAATCGGGGCAAACATGATCACAGCTACAAGGATCATCACTGCGTACAGGGCGATTCCTCTTCCTGTTTTCTTATGTGAAGCTTTCATTACATGGCTCCTCCTCACGTCTCGTAGTAGACTGTCTTCTTTGAGATCGCGAAGATCACAATCCCAAACAAGGCGGCAATTACAAACAGTACAACCGACAAGGCACAGGCATACCCGACTTTCATATTGCTGAAGGCTTCTTTATAAATCAGAAGACTCAGCACCTGCGTCATACCTTTCGGATCCCCATTTTCCCCTGAAAGCGGATAGAGAAGCGCAAAGGAGCCGTTCAATGCGCTGATGGCGCCGTTGACAGCATTGAACAACACAAGCGGAGATATCATCGGAAGCGTGATATGCCAGAATTTCGTCCAGGATCCAGCTCCGTCGAGCTCGACAGCCTCATAAAGATCCTTCGGCACATCGGCAATTCCGGAGCGGAAGATCAGCATCATCTGCCCGGTATTATAGGTAAAGAGTGTCACAAAGAAGACCGCAAGATAGACTGTCTTTGGATCCATCAGCCAGTTGATCGTCACGTTCTTTCCTGACAGACTCCCCAGAATCGCATTCAGAAGGCCTCCGTCTTTCCCGAACATCGTTCTGAATGCATATGCCAGAGCGACCGTCGGTACTACAGACGGAAGGAAGTAGAAGAACTGGAACAGACCATTCAGCTTTATTTTATTGTTCAGCAGGATCGCCAGAACCAGCGCCCAGACGGTCGTAATTACCAGCATGACAATGGTGTAAAACAACGTAACTCTCAGTGAGTTCCAGAACACCTTGCTCTTGAACATATTCCGGTAGTTGGCCAGTCCAACAAAGCTTGATGTCCCCGTCAGCTTGCGATTGGTCAGGGAATTATAGATCATGAACCCAATTGGAAAAAGCGTAAAGCACACAAAACCGATCAACCATGGCAGGCAGAACATATAAGCGATCTGAAATTTTTTCTTCGTCCCCTTCATATCCGACATCCTTCCCTTCCTCACAGAACGCTCCTTTATATCCCTGTGGGAAATCGGGCAGGGCAGATAAACTCTGTCCTACCCGATGCGGCGATTCCACTGTCATCTCGTGCTCCGCACTCGATCATGAGCAGTCGCCTTCATAAAAAAGGGGAGCGGGTCTTCACCCTGGCCCGCCCCTCTGAGCACTTCCATTATCTGACCGGGATGAATTAATACCCAATCGTCTCAGCTGCATAATCCGACGCGTTCTTGACTGCATCCTCCGGGGACTCCTGTCCCAGAAGCGCATTGTCAAATTCTGATACCGCGTTGCTGGTTACTCCGGCTGGCAGGCAAGTATACCCGAATACACCTGACTCGAGAGCGTCTGTGATTGCATCCCAGTTTTTCACTGGAGCTCCTTCCACCTTCCAAGCACCTTCAGCCGCGATCGACTTGATGGCAGACATATTGCCGGAGGCTTTGGAATTAATCGTCTGGCCCTCTTCTCCCATCAGATACTCGATAACCTTGAAGGCCGCATCTTGTTTTTCGGAATTTGCATTGATGGTATAAAAGCCAGTGTGAAGGGTATTATACTTGACCTTATTGGTTGGAATCGTCGCGATATCCCAATTGAACCCAAGTGTATCCTTATAGCTTCCGATCATCCAGGTTCCCTGCCAGCTCATAGCCGCTTTCCCAGCGCCGAAAAGATCTGAGGTATCAGAAGACGGTTCCGGCATAATTCCATCCTTCACCATCTTTGCACAATCGCTTACAAACGAAACGGCACCATCTCCAATCACCAGCTTTCCGCTTTCCGGATCATATACCTGGTCGCCGGCACCGCCGATCCCGGCCCACCACGTCTGGGTGTTCGGAAGATCCATGCCATAGACAGCGGTCGTCCCATCCTCATTCTTCTGTGTCAGTTTCTCTGCCGCAGCCTTGAAATCCTCGTAGCTCCAGTCATTCGTCGGATAATCGATTCCAGCCGCGTCAAACATGTCCTTGTTATAGTACATAATTTCCGCAGCTGCGCACCATGGAAGGCCATAGGTTCCGCCCAGTCCTTCCGTCAGCTTTGAGACCGCATCGATCATGTCCCCTGTGTTAATGGATGAATTTTTCAGATCGTCATCCAGATTGATGATGCCGCCCGTCTCCGCAAAATTCTTGATATCGGTCTCCCATACCACATAGATATCCGTGGATGAGTCCTTCGTGGCAACCATCTGATTCAGTTTGGACGAATAATCGCTTTCCGGAATAACGGTCACATCAACCTGAATGCCTGTTGCCTTCTCGCACTGCTTGTACATATTCAGCGCGTCATCCTTGTTTGGCTCATTCCAGACTGCCAGCGTTACGCTCTCACCCGTGCCGGCAGCTTCAGATGACCCTTCTGTGGATGCAGCCAGTGCAGATCCGGAAAACATACTGACCGCAAGTGTTCCTGCAAGTCCGATTGAGACAAGTTTTTTCCTCATCATGGATTTCCCCCTTCAGAACATAAAGAATGTATCGTGATAGGTTAATCGATTAACTTTGCTGTTGATATCATAGTCTTCCATATCAAGTATTGTCAATATGACGTTTTTGCCATATTATTCAAGTATACGTTATGCAATTTGACGGTATTATCTTCTGATAGTTCCATCTCTGACGCCTTTACCCTTGTTTTGGACATTTCTATCGCAATATTCAAGTCATGCGCCCCTTTTATAAAGCTTTCATTTCATTGGTTATTGCGGCATGTCAGTTAATCGTTTATTCTATATAGATCTCAGGCAGCACCCAAAAACAGGCCGGAACTGCGGATTTTCTCCGTGGTTCCGGCCTGTTTTGTTATCGTGACAGGAAGTCCCTTACACTTATGATTCTTGGGTCTTCACTGCGCGTTTTTCTCTCTTCTGGACTTCGTGATCCACTCCGCAATGTCATCCTCAGATTAAAAATCAGCTTTTACCGCTTCTCCCTTCATCTGATTCTGCAGGCGCTTCAGCGCATACACAGCAAAGTTCATCATCCGGATTTCATTCCCGTCTACAATAAAATATGAAAAGAGAACATTCGGCAGGTACGAGGGTGTATATCTTCAGTATCACGACCTCAAGATCAACAAGGACAGCAAGGACAACCGGATTTTCAATCAGAGAATCTATCTTCTGTGTCCGGAGGAATACCGCATCATTACCATATTCATCGGGGACGACGTATCAAGGGAAGATGCCTTCAAAGTGGCAGATCATCTTGTGATTACCGAGACGAACAAGATTCGGACAGGATCCCGGAATCATGGAAAACTGCCGTTGACACGGATAGTCATATCAAAGACAACATGCTCTACTACATCCAGTCCGGCAACGGAATCGACACCGCAGACAAGGTCATCAAAACAGAAAGCGTGAAGCAGAAACTCGTCTATGTAACCATAACCTGTACCAACAACACAGACCATGAGCTTCGCCACATTCTGTATTGTGGCACCCTGATGCTTCTGGATCACAAAGGCGGCCAGTATCAGATAACGGACCCGGCAAAGCTGTCGGGAACGGACTGCGACTATGTTAACTGGGATGGCGTTTCTAATACGGAAACGATGGCCTATTCCGATGTTTACGAGGATTATGGCAATGGAGGAAATTATATCCCGTCACTGGCCCCAGGAAAAAGTATACAGATTCATATGGCATGGATTGTCAACGAAAACCTGTTGGATCACCTGTATCTGAACCTGAATGGAGATTGCAACGCCTACGCATTCTCGGATACGCTGACCAAATCCGGAGTTGTGGACATCCGGCCTGCGGTCCCCCTCTCATAGAAGAAACATCATCACAAAGTGGCAGAAGCTCCCGGCCATGACAAACAGGTGAAAGATCTCATGGTTTCCGAAGTTCGGATGACGGCGGTTGAAGTTCTCCATCTTCAGGGCATAGATGATGCCGCCGATGGTGTAAACGATGCCGCCGGCGACAAGCCAGGACAGGGCGGGCGTCGAAAGGCAGCCCGCCAGCCGCGGGAGCGAGAAGGCAGCCATCCATCCCATCGCGATGTAGATCACCGCGGAGATCCACTTTGGGAAATGGCGGACAAACAACGTCGCGAGAATGCCGGCCAGGCCGATTGTCCAGATGACTGCCAGAAGTTCGTAGCCATACGGTTTGTCAAGGGATATGACACAGATCGGTGTGTAGCTTCCTGCGATCAGCAGATAGATACTCGCGTGGTCAAACCGCTGAAGGTGCAGTGACGAGCGCGGGCTGGCGCAGATGGCATGAAAGAGCGTACTGGCAAGGTACAGGGTTGCCATGCTCCACACAAAGACGGTCAGAGCGGCTTTTCTGTCCGGTGTAAATCCTGCCACACGAATCAGCGGTCCTGCTGCTGCCAGTGTCAGGATCAGTGCAACCAGATGTGTCACCGCGCTTCCGGGTTCTCTCAGCTTTCGAATCGTCATAACCGTCTCCTCCTTTCAGCGCCTCCTCTTTCGGAAGGCGCTTTCCATTTCACGTTTCATATCATATTTTCTTCTTCATTCACAACTTCATTCACAACCGATATGCCTATGATAAGATTGTTCTCTCTGCATGTCAAGTTTTTAATAAACCGTTCACAGGATTTTCATACTTGCTTGCAAGGCTTGTATATTCGTTTTACAGGATTGTGATGATTATGTTATGATGGGAACCGAGAATGAAGGAAATAGCCGTTTTAAATTTCGATCGAACAGGAGCAGACTTCCATGCTGAAATTCCAGCTTCCTGCTTACCAGGAAATCCCGAACGTCGGGCTTTACCTGGAGCAGACATTAAAGTATATCAACGATACGTTCTCCGCTTTCCGAAGCGTCGAGCTTACCAAGTCCATGATCAGCAATTATGTGAAGCTGGGCTATCTGCGCCGACCGGTGAAAAAGCAGTATGACCGGGAACAGATTGCCGCGCTTCTGTTCATTGCCGTCAGCAAACAGGTACTGAGCATGGACAATATCGGAAAGCTCTTCCGGATGCAAGTGGAACTTGGTTCGATGGAGGTAAGCTATACAGCCTTCAAGGCGGATTTTGACTATCTGCTCGACAGTATCTGGAATCAGAAGGTGATGGACAGCGGCCAGGTCAGCGCATTCATGCAGCCGCAGGGTGCATACATGGCATACGAAGAGCAAAGGGAGGAAGGACAGGGTTCTTGCAATAAAAAAGGAGACAGGCCTCAGGATGGTTTTCCATCCAGCCCTGTCTCCCCTGAGGAAGCTTATATGCTGCTGTGGCAGGTTGCTTCCGCGGATGCCTACAGCATCTATCTCAACGAGCTGTTCAGCCACATGTCTGAAACGCCCCCGCAGAAGGACAGCACGGATCACTGAGCATCTTTTTTCTCACCCAACCAGGTCGTTCTGGAACCGGGAAAGGTGCTCGAACGGCAGAATGAGCCTGCCGTGATACAGACCGCAGCCGTCATTCATGAGTTCGTTATTGTATGCGGTGAACATGTTGACGTCAATTTTTGAAAGATCCAGACACTGCAGTGCCATGCCGCGCTCGTATGCTTCGTCGAACAGCGGACATGCCCCCTCCGGGACTGCGCCCCTGCGGCGCCGGATGATGTTCTGCTCTTTTTCATACTGGCTGTGGTTCGCTGTCCCGATCTCCGCGAAATTGTCCATCTCATGGGTACGCAGCTGCACCTCGATATAACTGGACGCTGCCTCGTCAAAGAAGGCGATGTGAAGCGACCGGTATCCGGACTCCTTCGGGTGCGCGACATAATCCCGGTAGTACGGGCGAACCTGCGGTTTCAGGCCAGAAGGCATGCTGCCGGAAACTGTCTCTTCAGGCGTCTCGCAGGACAGCACTCCTTCTAGGCTTGCAGCCGCCCCGGATCTGCCGCCGGCAGCCTCGATTCCGTCTTCAGCCGCTTCCCCGCCTCGCCGAATGGCCGGCTCTGCCGTGAACGACCGCTTCTCGAGGAACGCCGGCAGGGCGTTGGCAATCTCATAGAGATAGCGGATCTCCTCCTGTTCCCTGTCCTGTCCCGGGCGCAGGTGGCATGCCGGCATGGACAGCACAATCCGGTATGCAATGAAGTCCCGGAAATGATTCAGCTGCCTCTGCAGCCCTTCGATCGGCGGAAACGTATGGTGCTTCACGTAGTAGTCGTAGATATACTCTGTGATGTACCCGTTGAACTTCTCCTCCGACCGGATGACGGACTTGATCCTGCCCCTGAAGGTGAAGGCTAAATAAGGATATTCGGAGGCCATGTACTTGTAGAACTCCCGGATCCGGTTGGACTGGAAGGTCAGGAAGTCATTGTGTTCCAGCTGATACAGGATTCCCTCCAGGAAACGGCTGTGCTGAAAGTCGATGGCGGCCCGTCCGAACGCTGTATCCACCGTCTGACTGCCATCCGGGACACATCCCTGCATGCGCATTTCCGCGTCCGCGCCAAGGTCCGCCGAATACCGCCTTAATATCTTCAGGACCGTATCCCCGGCATACAGATAATCATTCAGACTGATCATGCCGTCCACCTCCCTTACAGCAGCTTTCTAACCATCCAGCGCAGGGGCTGTTCATCTGTGCTGGTTTCTCTGCGCCGGTTTCTCTGCGCCGGTTTCCCTGCGCTGGTTTCTCCGCGCTTCACCACGTGATAAAACACCCTCAGTATATGCGAAATCGTGTTATCAGGCAATGCCAGGGCTCTGCCCTGCCCGATTCGGCGGCTCTGCCGTCATCTCGTGCGCCGCACTCGATGATGACAGGCCGCCTTCACGAAAAAGCAGCCGGTTTCCCGGCTGCCAGCTCACTGGTTCGATATAGTTTTTATTCCGCCCACTTCAGCAGCTCTTCCAGATCTGCCCGGATTCCCGTCTCATCCGGTTCCACCTGTGCCGCGTACTCCACAACGAGATCCACGGGGTTTCCGATGTCTCTGACCATTCTCAGAAACCGATCAAAATCAAGTGTGCCGTCATGGATGCGCCGGTGGCTGTCATGAATCCCGTCGTTATTGTGCAGATGATAGGCGTGAATCTGGCCTGAAAGTTCCCGGCAGACATGGCCGATGTCCCAGCCATTGGCGTGCGTATGCCCGATATCAATCAAAACCGGGTACTTTTCCTCCTTGCACAGCCGGATGAACGCTTCCTCATCAAGCAGCACATTCCCCCTGGAATGGACGCCGACATTCTCGACAAGAACCGGAATACCGGCCTGCATCGCCATCTCTTCCGCCTTCCGATACTGCCGGCAGGATCTTTCAAGCATCTGCGCTCTCAAAGACGGGTCATCCGGCACCCTGCAGTTGTTGTGGTGAAAAACGATATGCCTGGCCTTCAGCTTTTCGGCTGCACGGACGGTCTTTTGAAACATCTCATCTGTCCGCTCACAGACCTCTGAGCCTTCCGGTGCAGTGTGGTCTGCCTGATAGTACGGCTCATGAAAGGTTACCGGAACCTTCTCCAGTTCCGGAAACAGTCGATTCAGTTCCGCTTCAAAGTCCCGGTCGTGAAAAAGCGGGAAGACTTCGACTCCCACGGCCCCCTGGAAATAATCCAGATACCGCTGAATTCTCGGAAATGTCTTCGTGCTGTACATATTCGTGCTGAGCAGGATACTCATCTGGTCCTCCATTTTCCATGACGGTTTCAGAAACCTCCCGCCTGCAGGAAACCGGCCAGCCGAGGCTTTTTCCATCCTCCGGGCTGAACAGATGGAAGTTTCTGAAATCGATCTTCAGCGATACCAGCTCGCCTTCCCTCGGCGGACGGCCATTTTCCATCACCACCAGATCCTGTGTCAGTCCCTCCGGCCGGACGTACACCGCCGCCTGATTTCCGTAGTTTTCGATATACCGGACCTGACCGCGGATCAGGCTGGAAGCCGTCTCTCCTTCCAGGTCCGCGTCCTGATCCTGGCGTTCCCACTCACCCCGTCCTGTCCGGATCAGCTTCAGATGTTCCGGGCGGATTCCGACGGTATAGGTGGAATCCGGATGCTGTTCGACAACCTCTGTCCGCCATTCATCCGGCAGATAGACGCGCGATGTCCCGATCACCAGCGATTCCCGGTTGTAGGGAACCTTCTCGATGATGTTCATCGGCGGAGATCCGATGAATCTGGCGCAGAACACATTGGCCGGGAAATGATAGATGTTTCCCGGTGTGTCCAGCATCTCGATGCTGCCCGCGTTCATCAGTGCAATCCGCTGGCCGACCGTCATCGCTTCCACCTGATCATGCGTCACATAGATCATGGTCGGATGATATTTCTCATGGATTTTCACCAGCTCCTTGCGGGAATGCATCCGCAGCTGCGCATCCAGGTTGGAAAGGGGTTCATCCAGCAGGAAATAGTCAGCCTGCTTGACCACTGCCCGCGCCAGCGCCACGCGCTGCCGCTGACCGCCGGACAGATCCTTCGGCTTTCTGTCCGCATACTCTGTCAGCCGCAGCATATCCAGCACCTCGTCCAGGCGCCGTTCGATGACTGCGCTGTCCAGATGACTGACCTTCAGTCCGTAGGTGATATTCTTCCGGACGGTCATGTGCGGGTAGATCGCATAGTTCTGAAAGACCATGGATACATTCCGTCTGCCCGCCGGCACATGGTTGACAATTCTGTCCCCCATCCGGATCGTTCCGCCTGTGACCGGCTCAAGCCCGGCGATCATCCGAAGCAGCGTCGACTTTCCGCAGCCGGACGGTCCGAGCAGGATCAGCCGCTCACCCTCCCGGATCTCCATGCTCAGATCCTCGATGACCGTTGTCTTCCCGTATTCCTTATGAACATGTTCCAGTGTAAGATTCTTCATGATTCAGCCCTTCACGCCTGTCATGGCAAATGTACTGATGATGTATTTCTGGAAAATCAGGTACAGCACAAGCGGGATCAGCATCGTCAGCACCGACACTGCCATCGCCAGCGGGAAATCTGTCCCGCCCTCCGCGCTGATGTACATCTGAAGCGCCAGCGGGAGTGTGTAGTGTTCCACTGACTTCAGAATCAGCACCGGCCAGACATACTCATTCCAGGAGTTGATGAAAAAGATGATGCCCGTCGAGATGACTGCCGGGCGGACAAGCGGCATGATGATGTCCTTCATAATCTTCAGATCCGGGATGTTGTCCAGCTTGGCCGCCTCGACCAGGGACTTTGGAATTCCTCTCATCGCCTGCCGCAGCAGGAAGATCCCGAGCACATCGGCCATCTGCGGAAGCGCGACGCCCCAGATATTGTCCCGGAGCCCCATTTGCGTGATCAGAAGATAGTTGGGGATCATCGTAACCGTAAACGGCACGAACATCGTGATCAGCATCAGGAAATACAGCACCTTCTTCCCCCTGTACTGAAAGAAGACGAACGAATATGCCGCCAGAAGGGAGGTCAGGGTCTTGCAGACTGTCACGGAGGCCGCGATCAGGAAGGTGTTGAGGGCGATTCTGAATAATGGGAGCTTCGCGAACACCTGCCTGTACCCGTCCAGTGTCGGTCTGCGCGGAATCAGCTCCAGGATCGTATTGTAGGCATCGGAGGAAGTCTTGAAGGAGTTCGACACCGCAAAGGCAATCGGAAACAGGATAAGGATTGTATAAAGAATCAGAAACACGTGCCACCCGGCTGCCCCGGCCCGGCTTGTCTCACATCCCTGCTGTATCCGGTCTGCTCCTCTGTTTCCGGATGCTTTCTCTGCTGCACCCGCCAGCTCCCCGTTCACTCCTGTAGCCTGGACGGAACCCGCCCTGTCTGCACGGTCAGTTCTCATAGTAGACGTTCCTTTCAACGAAGCGGAATTCCAGAAGCAGAAGAACCACGAAAAGCAGCATCGTAAGAACGGACGCCGCGGACGCTGTCCCTGTTTTGAACAATGTGAATGCATTATGGTAGGACATATAGATCAGGTTCGAGCTGGCGTAGTTCGGTCCGCCCTGCGTGATGACCTTGATCGGTGTGAACACATACTGAAGTCCCTGCACGATCGTGATGATGAACACATAGATCCCCGTCGCGGAGCTCATCGGAACAACGATATCAAAGAAGATGCGCCTGAGCGGAACGTTGTCGAGCCTGGCTGCCTCGATCACTTCGGGCGACACTCCCGAGATCCCCGCCAGCAGCACAATCAGGTTGTAGCCGAATGTCTTCCACGTCGTGATGATGCACAGTCCGGCGATCACCCAGCCGTCCGTTTTGGTCCAGAAGGGAAGACGGATGCCCAGCGGTTTCAGAAGAATCGCCACCGGCCCCGACACCGGGTTCAGGATCCAGGTATACAGGATCGACCCGACGACGAGTGAGATAATGCTGGGCAGGAACAGAGCTGATTTGTAAAATCCGCGCAGCCGGCTCACGGCAAACGACAGGACAAAGGAAACCAGGTATGGCAGCGCCCAGTTGAGGATCAGCAGAATCACGATATACCAGAAGGTGTTCCCGAGAATCTTCCAGGTATTCGGATCCCGGAGCAGCGTGACGTAATTCTGAAATCCGACGAATTTCTTCTGCGGCTGTATCATGTTCCAGTCAAAGAAACTCAGATAAACCGTATAGATGAGCGGATAAAACATAAACACGCAAAATGCCGCAAGTGACGGAATCAGGAACACATATCCCAGAACACCCTGCTTTTTCTGATCTTCCATGAGCGCAATCCTCTTCCTTGTCTCTTGTCTCCATCCTGAAAACCTGTGATGAGCCGCCCCTCCCGGAAACGGCCCCATCACAGACATCTTTGTCGCTTACTGTGCGTTCAGCAGTTCATTGATCTGATCCTGTGTCGATGTCATCGCATCCTTCGCGGAAGCCTGACCGCCGAGAATCTGGTCTCTCATATCAAGCAGGAGCTGCTCCGCCTGAAGTCCCGCATCGCCCGGGAAAGCTGTCCACGGAACGACACCATCCATCTGCTCAATTGCCGCGTTCATCATCTGATTCTCAGCCAGGAAGTCCTTCAGACCGTTTTCCGCATCCGCAACGTCCTTCCTCGGCGGTACATACCCGGTACCGATCGTCCAGGCTGCCATCGATTCAACGCTGTAGAGATATTTCTCGAATTCCCACGCTGCCTGAATCTGGTCATCGCCCTGCGCGGTGATGGCCAGGAAGCATCCGCCGGCCGGAACCTTTCTGTCCTTCCCTTCCCAGACAGGAGACTTGACCGTTGCCACATCAAACTTCGCCCCGGCCTGTACAGAAGCTCTCCGGGCGATCGTGGTGTAAAGCATCGCGCAGTTCCCGTCGATGAAGCTCTGGCAGCCCTCGTCCCAGCCAACATGAAGCGCTGACCCGTCCTTCACCATGTCGGCCACAAGCTGCATGGCCTCAGCGCCTTCATCGGAGGCAAATGACGCCTGCGCCTTCCCGTCCGCATCCTTCGTCAGCATGGAGGCGCCGTTGCTCTCGATCAGCGCCTGCTGTGCCCAGAAGTCCGCCGGCTCCTGCATATAGAAGCCGTACTTTCCGGTCTTCTCCTTGACTGCCTTCGCAAACTGCTCGACTTCCTCCCAGGTTGTCGGTCCATCCTCGCTGATCCCCGCTTCCTTCAGCAGGTCTTTGTTGATGTAGAGAACCGGGTTGCTCAGAGAATACGGAATACCAACCTGATCACCCTTGCTGTTGACAGCGAGGTTCAGGACATTTGGAAGAAAATTGTCGGAAAGAAAGGTAGAATCTTCAGAATCAAACTTGTCGATAGCGTCCTGAGGAGACGTATATGAGAAATTGTTGGAGAAATAATCAAGAAACGCCCAGCCAATCTGCACAACTGCCGGATAATTGCCGGTCGCTGCCTCTGCCTGGAGGTTCTGCATCAGGCCCTTGTACATATCCGGGTTGTATTTTGCCGTGACCTCGATGTGGTCGTTGCTCTCGTTGAATTTCTGGACGAGTTCATCGACCGTCTTGCCGCCCTGTTCCTCGGAATTGCAGTGCCAGTACTCGATCTTGACCTTGTCTGTATCCCCTGCATAGGAGACCGCCGGGACAGCCATCGCCGCCATCGCACCGGTCAGGATCATTGCAGCAAATCTGGTACCGTTTCTTTTCATGAATTCCTCCTTCTGTAAGCAATGGTTTATAATAATCAGCTAACAGCAAGGAGGATATCAAAATTGTCTGTAAAGTGCTATCTGATTTCAGAGGAATTCCGGTAAGACTTTTGTAAATTGAAACACGGCAGGGTATAATCGAAAACAGAATTTCATCAACGAAAAAAGGGAGATCCTATATGACCATGAAGCATCGTGCCCGGGCTTCCCGGGACCTGACATTCCCTTATGCACGCCTGCAGATGTTTTACTGGATGAACATGGCGGTGACGGCAGGCTATGCAAGTTTCTTTCTTCTCGGGGCAAAACTGACCAATTCTCAGATTGGACTCCTGCTGGCGGCGGGAGGACTTCTGTCTGCCCTGATTCAGCCTCTTCTGGCAGCCTTTGCTGACAAGTCTTCCAGCTTGTCCGTCCGCTTCCTGATGATGCTGATGTCTGCCCTGCTCCTGGCCTGTGCCCTTCTGCTGGCGTTTCTCTATCATGGAGGCGCGGCAGCCGTCTCCGTGATCTACCTGCTGGCCTACCTGATTATGCTGCTGCAGCAGCCGTTTTTAAATGCAATCGGCGCTGAGAGCATCGATGCCGGCAGGCGCCTGAATTTCGGCCTTTCGAGAGCCTTCGGCTCCGCCGGCTATATGGCGGCTGCTTTCCTGCTTGGACAATTCTCCGTGCATACTGGCCCTGTTCTTGTACCGGCCGGTATCGCAGCCGCCTCCTCTGCTCTGCTTCTGGCCTCCGCTGCCTATCCGAAGGTTCAGAAGCACAGTCAGCAGGTCGGCGACGCTTCCGGAAAAAATGATGGTGCTGCACAGTCAGAGACTCTCCCGGCAGCATCACGTTCCCGCGCCGAAGGCAGCATCTTCTCCTTCTTCACCCGCTATCCGCAGTATGCCATAGCGCTCGCCGGACTGCTGCCGGTCTTCATCGGGCACATCTACATCAATAACTACCTGTTGCAGATCGTAGAGAGCAAGGGGGCCGGAAGCAGCAGCATGGGAAACCTCATGTCCGTCGCAGCCCTGCTGGAGCTGACCGTCATGCTGATCTACGGGAAACTCCGGACATGGAGACCGGATCCCTTCTGGTTCCGGATTTCCGGTATCTTTTTCACGCTCAAGGTTCTGCTGACGCTCCTGGCTCCCACGATTGGCTTCCTCTATCCCGTGCAGCTGATTCAGCCGCTCGGCTGGGGACTCTTGTCCGTCTCCTCCGTCTACTATATCAGCGAAACGATGGCCCCGTCTGACAAAGTCAAAGGCCAGGCCTTCTTCACCGCCGTCTTCACGCTCGGCAACGTTCTGGGCAACCTGACGGCAGGACTCCTTCTGGACCACGGCGGCGTCTTTTCCATGCTGCTGTGCGGGTCGGTCGTCTCTGCCTCCGGCGCCGCGCTGCTTCTGCTCTCCGGCAGGCTCCCGGCAAACAGAGAAAATACATGATGCAGCGCTGATACAAAGCCGCGTCATCCCGCGCCGGCATGCACAGACTTTGTCTATTCACCCGGAAAAGCCGCCTTCGACAACCCGGAATCCATCCCTCCCGGATTCCAGGACCAGATCTGCGTCCAGTGAATGCCGGAGCACCAGCCGCGCATTTGCCATGTCACTGTAATCGACAAACCGTTCGGCCTCCGGCCGCGGTGTACCCGTCCGAATCCGGCGCTCCAGAAGCCGTTCCCTGAGCACTTTCTCATCCGCAACCAGTTTCATCGTGAAATCTGCGTAGTTCCTCAGATCCCGCCAGCCCGGCTGATCCAGCAGCAGGTAATTTCCCTCCAGCACCACGATTTTACTGGAAGCGTCGATCCGGAATACATCCTCTCTCGGATTCTCAATCGTGCGGTCATAATCCGGCCAGCTGCAGTCCTCCCCGGCCGCAACCTTCCGGATCCGCTCCTCAAGAAGCGCCCTGTCAAATGTCTCCGGCGCACCCTTCACCTTCGCCATCAGGATTTCCTGCCCGTCCCGGACGGTCGTATGCGTGTCCAGGTAAGTCTGGTAATGGTGGAAGCCGTCAATCCCGATTGTGGTGATTGGCGTCAGCCTTTCCGTGGAAGGCACTCCCGTCAGAATTTTCCCACGTGACAGCTCTCTAAGAAACGCAAGAAGTGTGCTCTTCCCCGTCCCTGGAGGCGCCGCAAGGAAGACCAGGACCCTGCGTCCCTTCCTCTCCTGCATCGCCTTCCACTTTTCAAGAAGCGGGATGAAAATCTTCTGAACATCTTCATCCCGATACTGAACGGTTCCCCTGATTCCATTAATGGATGCCTGAAACTCCATATATATCCTTTCCTGCTTCTGCATGCTTCCTGTCTGATCATCACAATCCTGTGACAGAAAGCTCAACTCGCTACTGGTAACGGTTATGACCTGCCACTGACTGCAGCGACGACGTCCCGGACCGTCCGGACGCCGATCAGGCGGATTCCCTCTGTCCGGCCGACACTCTTCATGCACGCCTGCGGAAGGATCACGGTTGAAAAACCAAGCTTTTCCGCCTCTCGCACGCGCAGAGGCGCCTGACTAACCGATCGGATCTCTCCGGACAGGCCGACCTCTCCGAACACAAGTGTCCGCGGATCGATGACGATATCCTTATAGGAGGAGATCACCGCGATGATGATGCCCAGATCAATCGCTGGTTCCTTCATCCGGACTCCTCCGGCAATGTTCACATAGACGTCCGCCTGGGACAGCGAAAGCCCCAGCCGCCTCTCCAGCACCGCCAGCAGCAGGTTCACCCGGTTCAGGTCCGCGCCGTCGACTGTCCGCCTGGGATACGCAAGGTTGGAAGGCGCCGTCAGTGCCTGCACCTCGATCAGAATCGGCCGTGTTCCCTCGATCGAGCAGGCGACAACAGAGCCGGAGGCGCCCTCCGGCCGCCCCTCCAGCATGAATTCCGATGGATTGAGGACCTCGCGAAGCCCATTTCCTTTCATCTCGAACACGCCGATCTCGTCGGTGGAGCCGAAACGGTTCTTGACGGCGTGAAGGATGCGGTAGCTGGCATGCCGGTCTCCTTCAAAATACAGGACCGTATCGACCATATGCTCGAGCACCCTCGGCCCGGCGACCGCTCCCTCCTTCGTCACATGGCCGATGATGAAGATGGTGACGCCAAGTCCCTTGGCGAGCTGCATCAGGACGCCCGTCGCTTCCCGGACCTGGGAAACCGAACCCGGAGCCGAGGAAACGGTCTCGCTGTACATTGTCTGGATCGAGTCGATGATGACAACCTGCGGCTCAAGAACGGCGATCGCCTCCTGAATATCGCTCAGATTTGTCTCGCACATCACCAGCAGGCTGTCCGAAAAGTCTCCCATCCTGTTTGCGCGCAGCTTGATCTGCTGCTGGGATTCCTCTCCGGAAACATAGAGCACGCGCGCCGGAAATCCGCCCATCTGCTTTTCATCTGTCAGGTTTCTGCACATCTGAAGAAGAAGCGTGGACTTTCCGATACCCGGATCGCCGCCCACCAGCACCAGCGAGCCCGGCACGATGCCGCCTCCGAGTACCCGGTCCATCTCTCCGATGCCGGATGAGACCCGTTCCGCATCGGAAGCCGTGATGCGGCTCAGCGGAAGCGCCTTCGACCGGGAAGTACGGCGCGCCGAGGCCGAAAGCGGCTCCTTCTGCCTGCCGAAGCCGGATGCAGCATCGGATGCGCCTTCCGCGCCACCTGTCCCGCCCTGCGGAATGGCCGCCGGCTTTCCGGAACGAAGTGAATATGCACCTGTCTTCCCTGTTCTGTCCCCCAGCGTCTCCCACTTCACGACGCCCGCCGTCGGCTTTTTTATTCCTGAAGACGAAGTGGATGCGACCTGTGCAACCGGCTCCTCCACGAAGGTATTCCACTCGTGGCATGCCGGGCACTGTCCCATCCACTTTGCAGATTCATAGCCGCAGTTCTGACAGAAGAATGCCGTTTCTTTTCCTTTTGCCATATTGTTCTCCGAAACAGTCTCCCCACTGCCTGTCACTGTCCGGCGGCAGGCTCCGCCGCCGGACACTTTCTCAGTCCTTCTTTACCTCAACCAGCACGCTCCCCGCTGCCTGAAGCTCCACGGACAGAACCAGCTTTCCGCCCATGCCGGTTTCCATAATGCCCTGATCTTCTCCGTCGATGCAGACGCGATAGGAAGCATTGTCGGCCAGTCCCAGAATAATCTGCGCATCCTCAGGCCCTTCCACCCTGAATGTCACGCCCGTCTCATCTTCCTGGAAATGAGAGACCGCGGTTCCCGGTTCGGATTCATATACAAGCATGTCATTGCACTCAAGTCTTGTGACTTCTCTGAAGGTTTTGACCTTGTAGCTGTCCCCGTGAACCTCCACGTCACTCTTCTTGGTCTTCTGAGAAAGCTCATAATCTCCGAAGCTGATGCTTCCGTCTTCCTCTGGTCTGATCAGTTCCTTTACGACTGCCATAATGGCTCCTTTCCTCGTACCTTTTCTGTCTTTTCTGTCTTTACTCTGTTTCCTGGTCTGCCTGACTGACTTTTTCTGACTGCGCCGGCTTTCCTGTCTTCCTGCTCTTTTCCCTGTCCGGTGCCTGCCGGAAGGTGATTTTCCCATCCTGGTAATCACAGAAGATGGTCTTTCCCTTTTTCACGCCGCCCTGCAGGATCTCCTCAGAAAGTGTATCCTCAATCTCACTCTGAACAGCCCGCTTCAGCGGACGTGCGCCGAACTTCGGATCAAAGCCCTTCTGAGCGATATAGTCCCGGACAGCCGGCTTCACCTTCAAAATGATTCCTGTCTGACTCTTTGCCCGTTCGATCAGTCTGTTAATGATCAGATCCGCGATCTGGCGGATCTCCGGCTTCCGGAGCGGATGGAAAACGATGATGTCATCGATCCGGTTCAGAAACTCCGGTCGGAAGATGCGGTTTACTTCTCCCATGACGGAGCTCTTCATCGCCTCATAGTCCGCCTGCTCATCGTTTCCATTGCCAAATCCAAGTTTCTTCGGGGAAATAATCTGCTGCGCTCCGGCGTTCGATGTCATGATGATCACCGTATTGCGGAAATCAACCTTCCTGCCCTGCGCGTCTGTGAAATTCCCTTCATCCAGCACCTGCAGCAGCACATTGAATATGTCCGGATGCGCTTTCTCGATCTCATCAAACAGCACAACAGAGTAAGGATGCCGCCGCACCTGCTCGGACAGCTGTCCGCCCTCGTCGTACCCGACATAGCCGGGCGGCGAGCCGATCATCTTCGAGACGTCGAACTTCTCCATGTACTCCGACATGTCGACACGGATGATATTCTTCTCACTGCCGAAGACTGCCTCCGCCAGCGCCTTTGAAAGCTCCGTCTTTCCGACCCCGGTCGGCCCCAGGAAGAGAAATGAACCTACCGGTCTCTTCGGATCCCGAAGCCCCGCGCGTCCGCGTCGGATGGCCCTGCTGACCGCCTCGACGGCCTCATTCTGGCCGACGATTCTCTTGTGAAGTGTCTTCTCCAGGCCAACCAGCTTCCTGCTTTCGCTCTCTGTCAGTCTTGTGACCGGAATCTTCGTCCACTCGGAGACCGTGACGGCGATGTCCTCCGCCGTGACGGTTCGCGCGCGTCCGCCGGCGCCCTGAGTATGCCGGGCCGCCTTTTTCTCCAGTGCCTCGATTCCGGCGTGGATTTCCCTCGCCTTCTCAAGATCACCCGCCGACAGGGCTGCTTCCAGTTCTCTTCTGAGGCCGGCAAGATCCCCCGTCTCCTTCTCCGGCTGCCCGTTTTTCTGGTAATAGGACTGAAGCTGCCGCCTGGAGCAGGCCTCATCCATCAGATCAATCGCCTTGTCAGGCAGGAACCGGTCTGTCACATACCGTCTGCTCAGCCTTACGCAGGCTTCGATCGCTTCATCCGAAATCTTCACCTCATGGTGCTTCTCGTATGCCGGCCTGATCCCTTCGAGAATCCGTACACACTGCTCCGGTGTCGGCTCCTCGACCAGAATCGCCTGAAAACGCCGCTCCAGTGCGGCATCCTTCTCGATATGCTTTCTGTACTCATCGACCGTGGTCGCCCCGATCACCTGAATTTCTCCGCGCGAGAGCATCGGCTTCATGATATTCGCCGCGTCCAGCGCACCCTCCGAGCTCCCCGCACCGATGATGGTGTGAATCTCGTCAATGAAAAGCAGCACATCGCTGCTGTCCGCCGCCTCCTGCATGGCACCCTTGATGCGTTCCTCAAAATCTCCCCGGAACTTGGCGCCGGCGACCATCCCCGCAATGTCCAGCATGACCAGCCGCTTTCCCTTCAGCGGGTCCGGGACATCTCCCCGGACAATCCGCTGGGCAAGTCCCTCGACGATCGCAGTTTTTCCCACGCCCGGCTCTCCGATCAGGCAGGGATTATTCTTCGTCTTCCGGCAGAGGATGCGGCAGATCCGCTCTGTCTCCTCCTCCCGGCCGACCACCGGGTCGATCTTGCCGGACCGGACATCCTCCGTCAGATCCCGCGAGTACTGGTCCAGCGTCGGGGTCGCGCCCGTCTGTCCCTGTGCCGTCTGCAGAACGTTGGACAGATAATCGGCCGCCATATCATCGGGCACGCCGATGATGTCGAGAATCCGCTGGTACATCTCCTGGAAATCGACATGCAGCGTATGCAGCAGTTTTGCCGCGTTGCAGTCGATATCCCGCATCAGTGCCAGCAGAATATGCTCCGTCCCGATATCAGAGGAGTAAAAGTACCTTGCCTGCACGCCGGAGGCCTTCAGCGCCGCCACGGCCCGCGGCGTATAGCTGTCCTTCTCCGTCGTCTCCGCGCTGCCTTCTCCGATCAGCTTCTCCACCAGGTCCGAGAGACTCTCCTGTGTGACGCCGCAGTCCTTCAGGACAACCGCGGCTGTCCCCTCGCTGCGGGAGAGAAGACCCAGCAGGATGTGCTCGGTTCCGACACTCTGCACATGATATTTTTCTGCCAGCTTACGCGCTTCCTTCAGCGCAAGTTCTGCCGGCTTCGTATATTTGTTGTTACGGATTGTATCCATATCCTGTCTTTCTGATTGCCTGTCTGTTCCCGTTTCAGACACTTACAGGTCGATCATGTCTACCTTGACGCCGTCCTCCTTCTGATCCGGACTGAGGCGGTCAGGCGACGGTTGTCCCTGCGTCTGTACGGATGGCTGTCCCTGCGGCGGCTGGCTCTGTATCTGTACGGACGGCTGTCCCTGCGGCGGCTGTGCCGGAGCCTGAGGCTTTTGTGATGGCTGAACCGCCGGTTCATGTGACTGTCCCTGCGCCGGCATCACGCCCGGATACCCCTGCCGGACGGCATACGGATTCTCTCCCGGTGCCGGAGTCTTCCTCCATCTGCTTTCCTGCTCTTCCTTCTTCGCCCTTCTGGCTTCCTTCTCTGCCCTTCTGGCAGCGGCCTTTTCTGCCCTTGTCAGCTTCTTTCCCGGAAGGACAATCGTCTGATCCCCCGGTGTCGGCGTCTTCTTCGGCCCTTCCGCATGCTGCAGGACACTGTAACGCCTTGTCTCATCCATGGAAGCACCGCCGGCGCCCTGCGTTCCACGCCCGCCTTCCGGCTTCGTCTGCCCGCCGGTCTTCGCATATCCATTGTACGGGGTATATTCCTTCGGCATCATGACCGGGGTTCCGACCTGCTGCTGCGTCCAGGACGTCTGAGCGTTCTGACGCGCCCCCGGCGCCACCGGCGGAACGTCCATGATCAGGTCGTCCGTCTCGCCGTAGCTCGGGACGGTCATCCCTCTTTTGTTCTTCTTCTGTTTCCTCGAAGCCCTCTCATCCGGCTCATCATCCAGCCAGCCATCCTGCGGGATCACATCGCCGGTATCATCGAAGCCCTCCGGAAGTTTCCGCTGCTTTTTGTAGGTATTCAGCTCGGCAGCGATGTCCTTCTTCCGGATCAGGAGATTCACAACCAGAAACAGCAGAACAACGCAGCCCGCAATCAGCGCGTAGATCACATATGTGAAGGTATGGCTTCTGTCCTTGTACACCTGCAGGTCGCTCTGGAGCCTGGATATGGTATCCTCCGCATCCTTCAGTGTGTTCTTGTCCACCTTGACATAGCGCGAATCCTCCGTCTCCGTGACCGGCTGCGTCTCAGACTGGGTCTGCGCCTGCGTCTCCGAAGCGCGCTGGGATTCCTTCTCCGAAATGGCTGTCGCCGGATCCACATTCGTGTCAGCGGCGGTCGTCACGTTCAGGGTATACGCCGTCATGGCACCGCTCGGCGCTGTGACCGTGATGGTGACCGTGCCGGATCCATTTGTAAGCGTCGTTCCGTTAATGCTGTTGATGGTCGCGTTCGGGTTGGACAGAACCGGATCCAACTCAAGCTCGGTGGTTCCTGCCGGGACGACCACATCATAAGTCAGATGATCATATGAAAAATCAGGACTCACCGTCACACCCTGTGTCGTAATCCCAAGGCTGGAAAGTGAATTGTCATCGCTTTGGCCTTCCGCCCACACTGCCAGCTGAATGCTGAAAGTCAGCACGATGACAGCAACCAGCGCCATCAGCCCTCTGGCCGTCTTCCGTCCGCATTTCATGTCTGTTTATTCCCCCATTATCTCTTTCTTGCCAATATCCCGACGATACATCTCATCCTCAAAGCTGACCTCGGAGACAGCCCTGTAGGCGCGCTCCCGTGCCTCTTTGAGGTCCTTTCCAAGCGCTGTGATTCCCAGCACCCTTCCGCCATTGGTAACCACCTGTTCATCTTTCAGCGCGGTTCCGGAATGGAAACAGAAGCAGCCTTCCTTTCCCCGGAAATGCTCAAGTCCGCTGATCGGAAGCCCTTTTCTGTACTTCACCGGATAGCCGCCGGATGCAAGCATGACGCAGACGGCAGCTTCGTCTCTGAATGTCAGCTCAACCTGATCCAGCCGCCCGTCGATGCAGGCTTCAAAGACATCGACGATGTCGTTCTCCATCCGCGGGAGAATGACCTGGGCTTCCGGGTCGCCAAAACGGCAGTTGTACTCCAGTACCTTCGGCCCGTCCTTCGTCAGCATCAGGCCGAAGAAGATGACGCCGACAAATGCTCTTCCCTCCGCCCGCATCGCATCCACGGTCGGCTGGAAAATCTTCTCCTCACAGAAGGCACGGACCTCATCCGTGTAAAACGGGCTCGGGGAGATATTCCCCATCCCGCCTGTGTTGAGCCCGGTGTCATCGTCTCCGGCGCGCTTGTAGTCCTGCGAGGAGGACATCTCCCGGAAGGTCTTCCCGTCACAGAAGGTCAGGACAGAAACCTCATGACCGGTCATGAACTCCTCGATGACCATCTGGCTGCCGGCATCGCCGAACTTCCTTTCACCCATGATCTCCTCCGCGCCGCGGAGCGCCTCCTCCAGGTTCTGGCAGATCAGGACGCCCTTGCCGAGCGCAAGACCGGATGCCTTCAGGACGATCGGGAAGGCGGCCTTCGTCTTCAGATATTCGATGGCGGCTTCCTTGTCCGAAAAGGTCTCATATGCGGCCGTCGGAATGTGGTATTTCTTCATCAGATCCTTCGAGAACGCCTTGCTTCCTTCCAGGATCGCTGCCTTCTTCTCAGGCCCGAACACGCGAAGGCCTCTGGCCTTGAAGACATCGACAATTCCGCCCACAAGCGGATCGTCCATGCCGACGACCGTCAGGTCGATCTTCTTCCCGCAGGCAAAGTCTGCCAGTTTTTCAAACTCCATCGCACCGATCGGCACGCACTCTGCAAGCTCTGCGATGCCAGCATTCCCCGGCGCACAGTAAATCTTTTCAACCCTGCTGCTACGCGAAATCTTCCATGCAAGCGCATGTTCTCTTCCGCCGCTGCCTACAATCAGAATTTTCATACCTGGCTCCCTTTCTGCGAACAGCTTCCCTCCTCCTGCTCCAGGACGGTCACCTTCCGGCCGTCCACCTTCACCTTCCCGTGCGCGATCAGATCAATCACCCTCGGCAGAATTTTCCACTCCGCCTGCTCCATGATCCTCAGCTGAAGCGACTTCGGCGTATCATCCGGAAGCACGGCAACCGCCTTCTGCATGATAATCGGTCCTGTATCGGTCCCGCTGTCCACAAAATGAACGGTAGCCCCCGAGATCTTCACGCCGCGCTCAAGTGCGGCCTCGTGGACCTTCAGTCCGTAATAGCCCTTTCCGCAGAAGGACGGGATCAGAGACGGATGGATATTGATGATCCTGTTTCTGTACACCTCGACCATCTCATCCGGAATCGCACAGAGGAACCCGGCCAGCACGACCAGATCCGGCTGACGATCCCGCACGCACTCCAGAAGCGCCTCGTTGAAGGCCGTTCTGGATGCATATGACTTCGGTGAAACTACCGCTGCCGGGATCCCGCGCCTGCGTGCCCGCTCCAGCGCAAAGGCGCCCTCGTTGTTGGACAGGACAAGCACGATCTCTGTATCTGTGATTGTCCCCGCATCGATGGCATCGATGATGGCCTGCAGATTTGTCCCGCCTCCGGAAACCAGTACCGCTATCTTGAACACCGCCGTCTCCTCATCCTTCCTGCCGCCGCCCGCGGCTTGTTCCCTGGCCTGCCTCATCATATGCCCATGCGGAAGAGCGTCAGCCCGCCCGGACCTGGATGAAGGTGTGGCGGGCCATCTTCTGCCTGATTCGCAGGCTGCTCAGATGACCTCCGCGCACTTCTGCATGCTTTCCTCAACCGATCCGATGACATACGCGCGCTCGCCCGCACGGCTGACCGCCTCAATCGCGGCATCCGCATCCTTCGGATCCAGGGCGAGCACCATGCCGATGCCCATATTGAAGGTGTTGTACATGATCTTCCCGGAGATATCCCCCTCCTTCTGAAGAAGGCGGAAGATCGGCGGAACCTCGTAGCTGTCCTTCCGGATGACAGCCTTCACGCCCTCCGGCAGCATGCGCGGCACATTCTCATAGAAACCGCCGCCCGTCACATGGCTGCAGCCCTTGATTCTCACGCCCGCGTCCTTCACACTCCGAAGCGCCTTCACATAGATCTTCGTCGGGCGCAGGAGCACCTCTCCCAGCGTCGCGCCGAGCGATTCATGATAGGTGCCCAGCGTCTTTTCATCACAGGAAAAGACGGAGCGCACCAGGGAGAAACCGTTGCTGTGCACGCCGGAGGAGGCAATCCCCACCAGCACATCACCCGGCCGGATGTCCGCGCCTGTGATCAGGTCCTTTTTATCTGCCACGCCCACCGAGAAGCCGGCCAGGTCATATTCATCCTCCGGGTAGAAGCCCGGCATCTCTGCCGTCTCACCGCCGATCAGCGCCGAGCCGGACTGGACGCAGCCCTCCGCCACACCCGAGACAATCTTCGCAATCTTCTCCGGATGATTCTTCCCGCACGCAATATAGTCCAGGAAGAACAGCGGCTCCCCGCCCGCGCAGGCCACATCGTTGACACACATCGCAACACAGTCGATTCCAACCGTATCATGGCGGTCCATCACGAAGGCCAGCTTCAGCTTCGTTCCGACACCGTCCGTCCCGGACAGAAGCGTCGGGTGTTCCATTCCCTTCACCGCATCCATCGAAAAGGCACCCGAGAAGCCGCCAAGGTCGGTCATGACCTCCGGTCTCATGGTGCGTGCGACAAACTGCTTCATCAGCCTGACAGACTCATACCCCGCCTCGATGTCAACCCCTGCGCTTCTGTAATCCATAAAGGCCCCCTATTCTCCCGTATCAGTACTCCTTGTACCCGACTTCCTGCAACCTTGCATCCTTCTTCTGAACGGCTTCACACTGCTTTCCGGCATACGCCTTCAGCTTTTCCAGAAGCGCCGGACTGCTGATGGCCAGCATCCGGACGGCGAGAAGCGCCGCATTCTTTGTTCCGTCGATCGCAACCGTTGCCACCGGAATGCCGGACGGCATCTGAAGGATCGAGTACAGACTGTCCTCCCCGCCCAGCGTCTTTGAGTAAAGAGGGACACCGATGACCGGCAGCGGGAACAGCGCCGCGCACATCCCCGGCAGATGGGCTGCCATGCCGGCACCGGCGATGATCACCTTCAGGCCTCTTGCCTCCGCGCCCTTTGCGTACTCAAAGAACACATCCGGCTCCCTGTGAGCGGATATGACTCTCATCTCATACGGGACTCCGAATTCTTCCAGAATCGCCGCAGCTTTCGACATGACTGGCAGATCCGAGTCACTGCCCATCACAATTCCGACAACCGGCTTCTCCATCTTCCGTTTCCTCCTGATTTTTTACCGCTTTATCCTACCTTAATTGGGTCGCTTTCGCAAGCCATGCCTTATGCATCCGCATCAAGCGGCCCGTTCAGCTCCTCTGTCCCCTCCAGCACAAACCGGCCATCCCGGATGATTTCCTTCCTGCAGCTTCCATCCTCGTTCTCCACCTCGATCAGCCCCAGCTCCTCGTAGGGAATCGTGATATCCGTATGGCAGTTGAAATAGGCCTTCGAGACATCCTCCTTCCGGAGTCTCGAGAAATCATTCTCCCGGGCGACGATCTTCTTTCCGTCCGGATTGCGCGTCACATTGTCCTCATCCCAGCTGTAGCAGGTGTCGCCCACCGCAAAGTGCGGACCTGTCTTCTCAGCGATCAGGATGTCCATCTTCGGTCCGATCTGATACTTCCGGATCATCGCGTAGGCGGTCGTATTGGTTCCGATCGCAAACTCGCCCATCGGCAGCGTCTTGTGATGGAACAGAATGTTTTCCTCGATGTATGCCCGGTTTTCCTCCTCCGACTCGAAGTTGGAGCAGGAATAATCGGTGATGCAGCCATCCCTGAAATGAAGCTCCAGATCCCGGAAACTCAGTCCCTGCAGATAAACCTGGCTGACAAACAGCACACCGTCCGTCCCCTTCAGAACCGGAGACGTGAACACCTCGCCCACCGGGATGTTGACGTCCGCGCCGCAGTTCTCAAAGATGGTCTCCTGCGCCGGATCCTGAAGCCTCCACAGCTGCACCGTCAGATCTGTATGGTTCCTTCCCCTCCCGAGGATGTGAACCTTCGTCCCCTTGTCGAGCGCATCAATCATCACCTGCTGGATCGCGCTGTATTTCTTCGCATCCAGCGTGTTGACCTTCATCGTCTCCCGGAAGATCTCCTCATATCGTTCCTCGTCGATTGTCGGAACCGGGAAGGAGATAATCGTAAAGGAACGCTCCTTTCCGTAGATGGCATCATTGACGATACGGGCTGTCTCATTTTTCAGCTTCACAGAAAGCGCCTGCTGCTTCTGGGAGTATTTCAGCGCCTCCTTCTTCGAGACCGGGTCAAACGAAGGTTCCCCGAAGACTTCCAGCACAGCAGGCCCGCCGTAGCGGTGCGCCTGCTCGAGGAATTCGCCGTACACCGTCTCCGTCACTTCGAGCTTCCGCTCCACAAACCGGGCATCAAGAAACAGGGCCGCATCCTCGCGGTGATCATAATCGTACTGCGGATTCGGAGACGCTCCCGTAAAGCCTCCTGTCCTCGACATACCCGTCACGGCAGACACCCCGCAGCGGACAATGGTCGGGCGAAGCCCCATTTTCAGGAAATTCCGGACCGCTGCCTGCATCATCCGCTCAAATCCCGCATGATAGATCAGCGAGACCGTCCGCTTTTTATACAGCGGCTTCTCGCCTAGAATAAAGCCTTCCCGGTATCCTTCTGTGAATGTGTCCGCCATCCGCTCTATTTCCGCTTCCGGGAGCGATGCCAGATACCGGAACGTTCTCAGCTCGTTTTCCGTAATATATTCTCCGCTCCGGTAAAGGGAAGACGGATCACTGGTATCGAGCGTCATCAATGTATAAACCGCATCGTCACAGGCCGGATCAATCTGTCCCCGGATCCGGTTTCTGAGAATCACATCTGTATTGTCGCTCTCAAACCAGTACAATGTCTCCCGGACATCCTCCGGCTTCGGCAGTCCCTCCGCAAACAGTCCGTACACCTGAATGAAGAGCTCCATGTGAGCGGCCAGCTCCTCCACCTTGTCCTCGAACACATAGGCGATCAGTCCGCGCTCCTGCGTGTACAGAAAACACAGGAGGGAACCGAAATCAGCTCCAAGCATGCGCTCTGCACAGGCGGGATTCGCAAAGCTCTGCTCATAGTGGTCCGGAAGGATATCCTCATACATCCGCCTGTTCATCTCCGGCCACTTTTCCGGATGGCTGTCATAGTACCCGCTCTTCAGGCCGGCTCTGATCCCGCACAGCTCCACAATAAAGGACGCGGTGTCTCTGAAAAATGCTTCAAATGCCTCCGGCAGCGAATGGACGGCATGCGGATCCGCTCCCGGCGCACTGGTGCCTTCCCCTTCTCCGGCTGCAGAATTCGTCCCGGGGGCTCCCAGCTCCGCTGCAATTTCCCGGATCCGACCTTCCGCCAGTCCGTACCGCTCCTCGCAGAGATCAATCGCATCATAATCTACCCAGATATTCCCCATATCTCTTTCCTCATCTGAAATGTCCTGCCGGCTGCTGAATCAGTCCGCCGGCTGAAACATCCTGCCGGCTGCCGAATCAGTCCGCCGGCTGAAACATCCTGCCGTTCCCTCAGGCGGCAAGCCCCCGGCAGAACAGGATAAACCAGACGGCCACCATGATTCCGTTGATGATCGTCCCTGTCTTGCTGAACCCATAGGACGGCTGTCTGTCACGAAAGCTCCGCAGTCCTGTGATCACACCGGCCAGAGCAGCCATCATGCCTGAAAAGCCGACCGCTCCTGCCCACAGACCCGCCTTCCCCTTCAGCGCCGTGCAGGCTGTCAGAAGTCCGAGAAACAGGATGATTGTGATGCCTGAGAGCACCACACTCAAAACACCCTTCCTTCCTGCCTTTGGATGGATCTTATATGTATATGCCTTTGCCATCTGAATCTCTCCTCCGTACCAGTTAAGTCCGCCGTGCCAGCTCTACAGTCTCTGAACTTCGGTCACGCGATGACGATCTGCCACTCAATAACGGTGTTCCGGTGTCCTGCTGCCCCGGCGCAGCTCACCGCGCCAGCCTTCTGCTCAGGGCAAACAAAAGATACCCCAGCAGTCCGCCCAGCGTGTTCAGGATCACATCGTCGACATCACAGCTCCCTCTCCTTGTCACCAGCTGCGCCAGCTCGACGCCGCAGGAGAACAGAAAGCTCAGCGATACGGTTCGGTACGCACGCCTGAAATACCGGTGCATTGCCGGAAGAAAGAAGCCAAATGGAAGAAAGCCGATGATGTTTCCGTATACGTTCAGGAAGACAGCCCGAAACCCGAGGGTTTCCCGGTAGACGAGGAACCGCCGAATCTCCACGAAGGGGACCAGGTTGTAGCGCATTTCCACGCTGGGGGCCCTGCCATACTCATCTGCAAAAAACAGAAAATAAATGAGCACCGCCAGGTAAAGAAAAAAAAGCACACCCGACACGCTCTGAATGTGCTTCTTCCTCCGTGGTGTCATACACCGTACTCCTTATAGTAAGCGTCAATTCTCGCCTTGACGTCGTCGTCGATCAGGACTCTGCCGCCGACCTCCCGGTTGTAGAGATAAGAGACGACTTCCTTCATGGTGACAATCGCCGTCGTCTTCAGCCCGTATGTCTCCTGGATCTCCTCCAGCGCGCTTTTTGTTCCGGTTCCGCGCTCGCAGCGGTCGACGGAGACGACTAGTCCGCATACCTGCGCATCCGCCGTGTCCCGGATGATCGGAAGGGTCTCCCGGATCGAGGTTCCGGCTGTTGTGACATCCTCGATGATCACGACCTTGTCGCCGTCCTTGATCGGACCGCCGAGCAGGATACCCTTGTCGCCATGATCCTTGATCTCCTTGCGGTTGGAGCAATACCGGATCTCCTTCCCGCAGTCCTCGGAAAGCGCAATCGTCGCCGCAACCGAAAGCGGAATTCCCTTGTAGGCAGGTCCGAACAGAACATCAAAGTCTGTCCCGAAGGCATCCTCGATCGCCTTCGCATAGTACTCGCCAAGCTTCTTCAGCTGGCCGCCCGTCCGGTAAAACCCTGTGTTGACAAAGAACGGCGTCCTGCGCCCGCTCTTTGTGACAAAGTCTCCGAACTTCAGGACCTCACAGTCTACCATGAATTCAATGAATGATTCCTTGTACTTCTCCATAACCTCTCCTCACTGCCGCTTCTCCCGGCACTCTGATACCGGCCCTGCCGCCGCACTGGCCGCTTATTCTGTCTTCCTGCGCGCCTGTTCCTTGTGCCCGTTACCTGACACAGCCGACCAGCTCCCTGACCGAACCGATCTGATTCTCCTCCAGATACGCTCTGATCCCGTCGATGACGCGGATCACCGTTGTCTGATCCCGGAAATTCGCCGTTCCAACTGAAACAGCGCTGGCACCTGCCATGATCATCTCCAGAGCACCCTCCGCATCGGCGATGCCGCCCATCCCGATGATCGGAATCTTCACACTCTGTGCGCACTCCCAGACCATCCGGACAGCCACCGGATGAATCGCCGGGCCGCTCAGCCCGCCGGTCCGGTTCGCCAGCGCAAAGGTTCTTCTTCTCACATCGATCTTCATCCCGGTGATGGTATTGATCATCGACAGCGCATCCGCACCGCCTGCCTCCGCCGCCTTTGCAATCTCCCGGATATCGGTCACGTTCGGACTCAGCTTCATGATCACCGGCTGCCGGGCAGCCTTTTTCACCGCCGCTGTGATCTGCTCGACCGCCCGGGGATTCGTCCCGAACGAAATGCCGCCCTCCTTCACGTTCGGACAGGAAATGTTGATTTCCAGAAGGTCCGCGCGCTTTTCGTCCGCGAGTCTCCTCACGCAATCGACGTACTCCTCGGTGCTGTGTCCGCAGACATTCACGACCACCTTCGTGTCAAACTGCTCCAGGAACTTCAGATCCCGCTTCGCAAATGTCTCTTCCCCTGGATTCTGAAGGCCGATGGCATTCAGCATCCCAGAAGGCGTCTCGCAGATTCTCGGGGTCGGATTCCCCGGCCACGGAACGGAGGCCACGCCCTTTGTCACGACCGCACCGAGTCGGTTCAGATCGACAAATTCTGAAAACTCCTGTCCGGACCCGAAGGTTCCGGACGCCGTCATGACCGGGTTCTTCAGCAAAACTCCGGCAATCTCCACACTCATATCCGGCTGCATATTTCTGTTCATCCTCTCCAGCGGCGCCCGCCTTCTGCGGGCACTCCTATCAGTCTGCCCGCTGCCATCCCGGATTCCCGGCACGATCCGGTCTCTCCGGATGCCTTCCTGACTCCCAGGACTGTCCGGCTTCTGCGGACGCTCCGCTCTGCGGCTTGCGTTTCATCACAATTCGACATCAATCGAATTGAATACCGGTCCCTCCGTGCAGACTCTCTTGTTTCTTACCTTGGAATGTTCATCGACATCAGTCGATTTGCAGACGCAGCTGAGGCAGGCGCCGATCCCGCAGGCCATCTTCTCCTCGAGTGACAGCCAGCACTCGGTTCCGGTCTCCTGCGCGTACGCCCGAAGCGCACGCAGCATGGGAGTCGGCCCGCAAGCACAGATCACATCTGCCTTCAGGTTTCTCCCGCGGATTGCGTCGAGCACGTTGCCCTTCGTCCCGCAGCTGCCGTCCTCCGTTGCAATGACCACTTCCGAGCAGGCTTTCAAATCGTCCACAAGAAACAGCTCGTCCCGGAATCCCAATACCGAGATCAGCCGCGGCGCACCCTTTTCACCCTTGCCTGCCGCCAGTGTCCTTGCCAGCTGCACCATCGGCGGAATCCCGATTCCGCCCCCGATGAGAAAAACCGTCTTCCCCGACAGCCCCCTCAGGACAGACTCGGGAAATCCATTTCCAAGCGGTCCGGTCAGATCTACTCTGTCTCCAGCTGTAAGACGGGAAAATTCCTCCGTTCCCTTTCCGGCAACACGAAATACCAGCCGCAGCTCCCCGCTCTCCGGGTCTGCGCTGCAGATGCTGATCGGGCGCGGAAGAAGACGGGAGCGATCGTTGCTGTAAACCGAGACAAACTGCCCCGGCCTCGCTTCTGCTGCAATCTGCTCTGTCTTCAGCCTGAGATCATAGATGCCTCCCGCAATCCTCGTATTCTGAAGGACCTCCGCCTTTTCTCTGAACTTTCGAACCGCTCTGATCCCCGTTTCCTGTCCGGCCTGCATACCCGTCTCCTGTTCTTTCACAACACGTTTCCTGTGTTCGCCCAAAATCCCCGGAACGATCACCCTGTTTTTCCTGATTTCCCGGAATACTCTGTCCTATTTTGCGCCGGCATCTTTGATCTGGCCGGGCGGCAGTCCCCGGTTCAGTCAGCCGATGGCTTCCCGGATGTCCTTCCGCATCGCCTTGACCGCGGCGCGGCTTGCATCCGCGAAATTCTCCGGCATGTATTTGTCGCAGTATGGCTCCTGTTTATAGGCTGCGATAATGCCCCTGCTCGAGTTCACGATCGCGCCGAGTCCGTCTTTGTTGAAGAAATGCGTGAGGTCCTTTCCTTTTCCACCCTGGGCGCCATATCCGGGAACCAGGATGAAGGAGTGCGGCATGATCTTCCGGAGCACCCTTCCCATCTCCGGGTAGGTCGCGCCGACAACTGCACCCACCTCCGAGTAACCGCTCTTTCCCATCAGACGCGGTTCCCGCGCCCATCGGGCGACTTCCTCCGCCACAATCTCATACATCGGGCGAAGCACATAGTTGCGAAGCTCGTCCTTCCCGGCTGCATGCACAATGCTCTCAAGCGAAAGACCGCCCTTGCTTTTCTTTCCTGTAAAGAAGGCTGTGTCGATGCTGCCGTCTCCGTCCTCATCAAACTCCTCCGCCCTGACCAGCACCGGCCTGTCCTGGAACTCTCCGCTGGAAGGGTTTGAGGTCTTGACCAGCACGAAGATGCCCTTGTCCTGCGCATCGCAGACCTTCAGGAAGGGGGCCACGCCGTCCGAGCCGAGGTACGGGTTCACTGTCGCAAAGTCCGCGTCAAACAGCTTGTACTCACGCTCTCCGACCATAACCCTTCCAAGGTGAGCATCCGCATACGCCTCTGAGGTCGATCCGATGTCGCCCCTCTTGACATCCCCTATTACAACCAGTCCCTTGGACTTGCAGTAATCAATGGTCCGCTGATAGGCGGCCAGCCCCGGAATTCCAAAGCGCTCGTACATGGCAATCTGCGGCTTTACAGCCGGAACCAGGTCACAGACCGCATCGACAATCGCCTTGTTGAAACGGAACAGGATCTCGCCCGCAGCCTCCAGCGTCTCGCCCATCTCATCGAAGACAGGGTTCTTGACCTCGTCCGGAATAAACTTCATCTGCGGATCCAGCCCGACAACAATCGGTGCCTCCGTCTTTTTGATTCCCGCAACCAGCTGATCGATCATGATGTTTGTCTCCTTTTGTCTGTGTACACAATCTCGCCGTCACAAATCGTCACCTTCACCCGTCCGCGCACCTTCCAGCCCTCGAACGGGGTGTTCCTGCCCTTCGACAGAAACTTCTTTTTATCAATCATCCACTCCTCATCCGGCCGGACGACCGTAATATCCGCCGGATTTCCAACTTCAATCTTTCCGTCCCCGTACTGGCGGGTCAGGTCTGCGACCTGCGCCGGCGCGGTACTCATCACCCGGGCAAGATCAAGCGGGCTCAGGATTCCCGGCTCGACAAGCCTCGTGACCGCCAGCGGAAGCGCTGTCTCCAGTCCGACAATGCCGAATGCGGATGTCAGCATCGAGCCGAATTTCTCGCTGACCGCATGAGGTGCATGATCCGTCGCAATACAGTCGATTGTTCCGTCGCGAAGGCCCTCGATCAGCGCCTCCCTGTCCGCGGCCGTCCGGACCGGCGGATTCATCTTGAACATCGGGTCGTCCGCCGGAATATCGTCTGAACAGAGCGTGAAATGATGCGGCGTGACCTCCGCGGTCACATGGATACCCTTCGATTTGGCAAACCGGATCATCTCCACCGACTCCCGCGTTGAGACATGGCAGAGATGGAGATGCGCGCCGGTCTCCCGCGCCAGCAGGATGTCCCTCGCCGCGATCACGTCCTCGGCACTGTCCGGAATCCCCGGAAGACCCAGGCGGACCGCATTCTCATCCTCGTTTACGACGCCTTTTCCAGCCAGCTTCTTGTCCTCACAGTGATCAAACACCGGAATTCCGGCCTTCACTGCCTCCCGCATCGCCCGTTTCATCAGCGCTGCATTCTCAACAGACCGGCCGTCCTCGGATATGGCCGGTGCGCCGGCATCTGCAAGTCCGGCAATGTCGGAGAGTTCTTCCCCCTTCTCGCCCTTTGTGATCGAGCCGATCTGCATCACATGAATCGGGGAGACCGCCGCGCTCTTGAACCGCACATAATTCAGCTTGTCCGGATTGTCGATGACCGGTTTCGTGTTGGGCATCGCGCAGATCGTCGTGAATCCGCCGCAGGCTGCCGCCTGTGAACCTGTCCCGATATCCTCCTTGTATGTCTGCCCCGGATCACGCAGATGAACATGGAGATCGACAAATCCCGGCATCACCCAGCACCCGGAGGCGTCAATCGTGACAGCCATATCGGTCGAAGCCTCATCAACCGTTCCGCCCGAGACGGAGGCCTCCTTGACGATCTTCTTCTTTTTCGGAGCAGGGAATGTCAGCCCGTCCCCGATCTGCGTCACGCACCCATCCTCAATCAGGACATCTGTGACCTTGTCGGTTCCCGAAAGCGGGTCCAGCAGCCGTCCCCCGCGGATCAATATCTGCATATTTGACGCCCCCTTTTCATTCATATTCACACCTGTCAGTCCTCATCCCATCTTCGGAACCGGTGTCGGCCGGTTGGAATCCCAGACTGACTTCACATCAAACAAATCGGACAGCAGATCCGGATTGTAATACATGCGGTAGCCGTCCAGGTTCCGTCTTGCCTGTCTCATATAGTCCGGACCGAACTGCACCCAGCTCTTGACCGAACCGTCGACGTTGCAGTAGATACTGAACTTCTTCGATTTGAGATAGTCAAAGTACGCGTTGTCATGGGTGTACGGATGCCAGTCTCCGATATCCGCTCCGAAGGCGAAGATCAGCACATCCGTATCTCCGACAATCGGTGCGACATTGTTCAGCCAGCGCTCCGTATCCTGCTTCACCGCGTCGAGCGAATACTGCAGCGGTGCGATATGCCCCCAGGTGTGGGACGCGAATTCCCAGCCCTCCGCCTTCATCGCATCCGCGACAGCCCTGGCATCGGCGCAGTCCTTGTCATAATCAAAATCCGGGTTCTCGTCAAAGAACTTCTGCTGGTACTCTGTCACCCTGGCCGGATCCCGGGTCTTGTAAACCTCATCTGTCCGGTACCCGAGCACGCCCTCATATCCGGTCAATGCCAGGATTCCCTTGCGCCCATGATATGAAAAATCCGGATGCTGCTCCACAAATGTATCAATCAGCGGCACGACATCGTAATCTCCGATGCTCACTGTCCCGTCATCCTGAATCAGGGAATTCTTGACCTTCCCGTCCTCCGTCACAACCAGCTTCTGCGGAAAGCCGTCATCCTTCATATAGTGGTAGTAGCTGCAGTCATCCTGCGACAGCACAAAGGGTTTCTTTCCCGGCGGCAGCAGAATTTCCTTTTTCGAGACCGTTCCGTCGTCCGCCACCTCGCACATATCGTGGAGGCTGACCATTACATACCCCTTGTCATACATCTGCTGGATGATTCCGTTGAACTCGGAGATGGTGGTCATAACCTGGTTGTACCCGGCTGCGGTTGCATCCGAGTCAAATGCCTTTGCATCATTGACAACCAGCGAGTGGAAGAACACATGCGTGATCTGGTCAATCGGATACGGCTGACAGCTGTCCTTCGTCTGCTGATAGGAATTGACAAGTGCCTTGAGCTGGTCGTTCTTCCCGAAGTCCTTCTGAGACTTGAGCAGATTGATCGCACCGTCATAATCATACTGCGTGGCAAGCAGGTTCGCCTGCGCCTTCACTCCCTCAAGATCCGAATCGCTGCCGGCGCTGCTCTCCTCCTTCGCCGACGCAGCCTGTTTCTCCTCCAGCGCCTTCGCATATGGATTCGAATAGGTCTTCATCTTTCTGGTTTCATAGATAAGAAGTCCGGCCAAAAGCGCCAGGATCACAATCAGCAGGGCAATCATGCTCCTGAGGAGCACATTGCTTCGTCTCCTCCTGTATGCTCTCTCTGTCAGAGTTGAATATTTCTTCTTCACTTTCTTTCCCCTTGATGACCTTGATGACACACGCTCCCCATGGATTTCCGGCCCCTCCGGCAAATCCATCTTTCGTGTCATTGAGAGTTTATCATACTTTGCAAAGCGGTAAAAGGAGTAGACGCGCCGTTTGTCTCCCGCGTTTGTCTCCCGTTCTTTCATATGCTAAGATAGGCCTGTTTCCGAATTATAACCAATGAAATGGAGAGATGATGGCTGACCAGCTTCAAGTTCTTTATAAGCTCATGACACTCTACACGCTGAGCCGTGTAGATTTTGCAATGACCAATAAACAGATCGCCGGGATCTTCACGGATCTCGGCTATACGAACTATTTCAATGCCCAGTACACCATCAGCGATCTGGTGGACGCCGGGCTGATCCACGAGGAAGCCTGCCCGGACTGCTTCTACTACTCCCTGACAGATGCCGGCCGGGCAAGTCTTGACGCGCTGAAGAATGACCTCGGACCGGATATCCGCTCCGATATCGATGCCTACCTGAAGAAAAACAGGCTGAGTTTCCGCGAAGCCGTCAGCACCCGTGCGCAGTACTACCGGACAACCTCGGGTGACTACGCTGCCGCATGTGCGGTTCTCGAACACTCGGAACCCCTGATGGAGCTGACGCTCACCGTCCCGACCGAGCAGCAGGCAAAGATGATCACAAAACAGTGGAAGGAAAAGAGTCCGGAGATCTATTCCTACCTCTTCCGGACTCTGTCCGACTTCACCGACGAGGACTCCTGAAACGGTATACAGAAACGGAAAGCGGCACCACCGGGGAGGTGATGCCGCTTTCCATATAGTTGATTTTGTAACATCCCAGACCGCTTGCGCGGCCCGGGGGATTACCTTATGAGAAATAATGCGCACCCAGCTTTGTAGTGCCGCTGTGGGTGTTGAAATACAGCGCACCCGGAACAGGCTGTGCTCCGTTCAGTGCATCCTGCGCCGCCTGGTAGCAGGTAGAATTGACACCGGAAGCAAGTGCGCTCTGCAGGGTCCCGGATGAATACGGGGTGAACTGTCCCGGCTGCTCGAGCACTTCCGCGATCGTGTTCGGGAAGCTGGAGCTTGCGACACGGTTCATGACAACCTCGCCGACCGCAACCATGCCGTCATACGGCTGGTTCCCGGCCTCGCACCAGATGATCGCCGCCAGCAGATCCAGATCACTGTAGTCTGCGTAGGAACCTGTCTTTCCGGAAGAAGATCCCGTACTCTGGGAAGATCCTGTCTGCGGCGCTTCTGTCTGGGGTGCTTCTGTCTGAGGAGCCTCCGTCTGAGGCGTCTCTGTCTGAGGCGCTTCCGTCTGAGCCGGTGCGGAGGTCTCCTGCTGAACCGGCTGGGTATCTGTCTGCCCCTGGGATGAGGAAGAAGTGCCATTCGCTGCCGCTACATATGCGTTATACGCCTGAACAGCCGCTGCCGCCTTGTCCTTGGCATCCTGCTCGCTCGTGCAGTTCATCGCTGCGTTCTGTGCGGCGATATAGGCATCATAGAGCGCCTGCACATTTGGATCGCTGCTGACTGTCTGGCTAGCGTAGGTTTCCTGTGAAGAGGACGCCGCATCACTGCCAGATGCACCCACAGCGGCAGAGTCCGTATCCGTTGATACGGAAGCCGTATCAGATGCCCCCGAGTTGTAGGAAGCAGACGCATCGGAGTACCCGTCACCTGCATCCGATGCCGCGGAGCTGTCCGAATATCCCGCATCCGATGCGGAAGACGCATCCGCGTCGGTTTCGTCTGCAGCACTGCTGATGTCCGAAGAAGAGTCTGATGTCGCGGCAGCCCCATTCGTTCCATCTGCAGGAGCCGCAGCTGTTCCGCCAAGATTCTCCGTATAGGTCGAGGCAATATCCTCACCGTCTGCCGGGACAGCGGTGTCAACCAAAAGCATCCTGGACGCATCGTCCTCCGACACGTATCCGGCGCTATCCGCTCCCTGCTGCACCAGCAGCCAGTGTCCTTCGTCGGACACCAGCGGGAACGCAGTTCCATCCGATACGGTCCTGGAAACGGAGCCTGCACTCTTGTCCGTGAAGACATTCACGTCGTTCCAGTTCGCCACAACGCCTTCCTTGCCGTAGTAATCCGCAAGGCCCTTCGCTGCTTCTCCGTAGACCAGGTAATCATTCATCACGTAACCGGTCACGGCACCGGACTGGATCTGTGTCCAGGCATCACCCTTATCCAGGACATTGACCGCAGCACCTCTGTACAGATACCCCACAACATCCGAATCTGTCGACGCGGAGGAGCGGATGATCGCACCGGATGTGACGGTGTCATCGTTCGTCATCGCAATGCTGTTCCAATCCTGCTGTGACCAGTTCGCCACATCCAGACTGAAAGCCTTGTCTGCTGCGAATGCACTCACACCGCACACTGCACTGAGCGCCATCCCCATCGAAAGAACTGCTGCTATCTTTCCGGCGTTCCTCATATCCGTCAACCTCCAAAATCTTGAACAAATCTTTGAATCTTATTTCTTTTTCGTTTCAAATATTACAAAATTATTAAAATCTGTGCTTATAATATTACAGACTCTCGACATTGTCAAGAGTCTGTCGGATCACAACGATGCTGGATGATTCAAAGCCAGCTGTCCTCTTTCTACGTTCAGCGTTCAGAAGTTTTCAGTGCCACACGACCCATATGAACAGGTATCCTGCCAGCACCGCCGTCAGTGTAAGCGGGACTCCGATCCTGGCAAAATCGCTGAATGACACACGCTCTCCGTTTTTCTCCAGAATCCCGATGACGGTGATATTGGCGGAGGCGCCGACCGGTGTCAGGTTCCCGCCAAGTGTGGCCCCGGTCAGCAGACCGAAGTAAAGCAGGTAGGGCTCGATCCCGAGCATCGTCGAGACACCCTGCATCACAGGAAGCATCGTCGCAACATAAGGGATATTGTCGATAAATGCAGAAATCGCAACACTTCCAAAGACGACGACCGTATACAGAAGAAACAGGCTGCTTCCGCCGATCCTGCTGATCGCCGCCGCAACGTCGTCGATGATCCCCACCGCCTTGATCCCTCCGATGACGGTGAAGAGGCCGATAAGCAGATAGATCGTGCTGAAGTCAATCCCCTTCAGTGCCCTGACAAGCCCCTTCGTCTTTTTCGTCCGAATCAGATCATAAAGGATGGAGACTCCGGCCATGCAGCAGCAGATCAGGCCGTTGGTGATGTCCGGTTTGCCCGGAATAAAGGATGCCGTAATCAATGCCGCGACAACGCTGAGCAGCATGAAGGAAGGGACGAAGTCCGACACCTTTGTCATTTCGTCAGCATGAACCGGCTCCTTCTGTTTCCGGAAGAGCAGCATCAGGACCGGGATGGTTGCGAGTGCGCCGAGCTCCACCGCCCAGAAGATTCCCGGACGCCCCTTCATAAAGAAGAAACTGGTGAAGTCCATGCGGGCGTAGGCGCCGAGCATAATGGAGGTCGTGTCCCCGACCAGCGTTGCCGCGCCCTGGAGATTAGAGGAGACGGCAATGCTGATCAGCATTCCGACCGGACTGATCTTCAGCTTCCTGCAGACCGCAAGACCGACCGGGGCAACCATCAGAACCGTCGCGACATTATCAATGAAGGCGGAGATGACGCCCGCAAACAGAGACATATAGATTGTCACCCACATGACATTGTCAGCCTTGTCCAGCAGAATGTCCGCGATGCGGTTGGGCATCTTTGATTCAATGAAGTAATCGACAACCACCATCGTCCCGGCAATCATCAGAATGACATTCCAGTCAATTTCATTGAATACGCTCCGCACCGGCAGAATTCCCGTAACCAGAAAGATGGCTCCCGTGATGAGGGCAGCCAGCGTTCTCCACTTCGGCCGTACAATCATGACGACATACATTGCGACAAACAGGATAATGGCTGCAGTTTTCAATTCAAATTCTCCTTCTGTATGTGTGTCCTGCCCCCGGATTTCGATCTTCAGGTCTTCAGACGCCATCAATTGTTCACAGGTTCAGCACAGTCTGTACACATTCTGCCTCTATAGTATAGCCATCAGATGAACAAAAAGCATTTGATAACACTTTTCATACTCATGCTGGTCGGCGAAAGTCGGCCGGCATTCCCTCCCAGAATACAACTTCCGCCCGGGCGGTGATCCATCCGATCGCCGCCCGGGCGTTTTTTAGAAGTTTCCGGGATATCCCCAGTTCTGCAGGCTGCCGCATACCGCCCGAACCGCCTCATCTGCTCGTCTGGGTGGGACTGGAACTGCATACCGCCCGAGTCTCACGCTGGGATCGCCCGGAATCTGCATGACGCTCGAGCATCGCCCCGGAATGATCAGGGCTTCACCCCGGGATGTGCAGCAGTGCCCGCGAGATGCTGAGGAAAATCAGCAGCGAGCAGGAGTCCACGATGGTCGTGATCAGAGGGGATGCCATCATGGCCGGATCGAGGTGGAGTTTTGTCGCGATCAGCGGCAGGACACCGCCAATCACCTTCGCCATGACAACCGTGCAGAGCATCGCAATCGCGACGGTCAGCCCGATCAGCTCATGCCCCGGGTACTGAATCAGAATACGGATATAGTTCAGGGCGCCCAGAATCAGTCCGCAGATCAATGCAACCCGCAGCTCCTTCCAGATGACCTTCAGCGCGTCCTTCACGCTGATTTCATGCAGCGCCAGCGACCGGATAACCAGCGTGCTGGACTGCGCGCCTGCATTACCGCCCGTGTCGGTCAGCATCGGGATAAATGTGATCAGTACCGGAATTGCCGTCAGCGTATCCTCGAATTTCCCGAGAATTCCGCCGGAGACCATGTCCGCCATCATCAGCACGATCAGCCAGATAATCCGGTGACCGACCATCCGGATGACGGGTGTCTTCAGGTATGGCGCCTCCTCGGGGGTGGTTCCGGCCATCTTCTGGAAGTCTTCCGTAGCCTCCTCTGTCATGACATCAATGGCATCATCGACCGTGATGATGCCAACCAGCCGGTTCTCCGCATCCAGCACGGGCATCGTTGTAAAGTCATAGCGGTCAAACAGCTTCGCCGCGTTCTCCCGGTCCTCCGTCGTATGAACCGAGATGACATCCTTTGTCATGATGTCGCTGATCTCAGCATTCCGCTTGCACAGAAGCATCTCACGGACTGTGACAACACCCAGCAGTTTCTGGGCGGTGTCCGTCACATAACAGGTGTAGAGATCCTCACTGTCCTCACCGTTTGCACGGATCCAGCGGATGGCTTCCATGACCGTCATATTCGGGCGCAGCCGGACATACTCAGTCGTCATGACCGCTCCGGCACTGTCCTCCGGATATTTCAGCAGAGCGTTGATGTCCTTGCGGTCTTCCGGTCTGACCTTGCTCAGCACCCGGCGCACAACATTGGCCGGCATCTCCTCCAGCATGTCAACAGCGTCATCCGTGTACATCTCCGCCAGGACATCCTTGACTTCCTGATCGGTAAAATTATCCAGGAATTTCTGCTGCTCCTCCGGCTCCATCTCGCTGAAGGTATCGGCGGCCTCATCCTTGGGCAGAATCCGGAACAAGACGATCCTTTTCTCATCCGGGAACTCCGACAGGATCTCCGCGATGTCAACCGGCTCCATGTGATTGAAGGCTTCCTTCAGCCCTGCAATATCATGTTTTGCAAGAAGAGCCGTTATCCTCTCTACTCTCTCTTCAATTGTCATATTCTGTCTTTCTCCTTCAATTTTTTGTTGAATCAGATACCATAATGCTTCTGAAGAAGAAGACTGATGTTGTCAGATGTAACTGCTCTTCCGGGAATGAAGAATGAATATGTACAGAAATGAAAATCCGTCCCCTCCGGGGTCAGATGTCAGCACACAGAAAGGCTGTGCGCCATGTGACGTCTGCCCGGCTCATCTTCACGCAGACAGAAGAACAGAACCATATTCGAACACCGTCTCCGTCCATAAACGCGCACTCCTTTCCTCAATTGATCTGACTGTTGCTTCGAAAACCGGCACAGTGGCCGGACGAATACAGTATACCCTCTCATCATCCCGGGTCAAGCCCATTTTCGCCGCCTGTGAATGGTTCCCTTCTCTTCCAGAAAAGACCCCCTCAGGGACTGCCCGTGACTCACAGACAGTGCCCGAGGGGGTCTGATATTCTTCCGTCAGAAGCTTACTGCACCTGCCAGATGTCTCTGTTGTACTCCTCGATCGTGCGGTCGGAGGAGAAATAACCGGCCTTTGAGATGTTGATCAGGCACTTTCTCTCCCATGCCTTTCTGTCTGCATAGTCTCTGTACGCCTGCTCCCTGATCTTCGAATAAGCCTCGAAATCCGGGAAGGTCATGAACCAGTCCTTATTCAGGAGCTCGTTCTTCAGACGATTCAGACGCTCGGCATTGCCGATCTCCATCATCCTGCTGCCGGTCAGATAGTCGACTGCCTCACGCAGCACTGCATCCCTGTTGTACCAGTCACGGGAGACATAATCTGCCTTCTCATAGTGGCTGATGACCTCCGGGCTTCTCATCCCGAAGATGTAGATGTTGTCATCCCCGACAAGGTTGTGAATCTCGACGTTCGCACCATCCTCTGTCCCGATCGTGACTGCGCCGTTGAGCATGTATTTCATGTTTCCGGTTCCGGACGCCTCCTTGGATGCGAGTGAAATCTGCTCGGACAGATCGCAGGCCGGAATCAGCTTCTCCGCAACCGTGATGTTGTAGTTGTCGACCATCACGACACGGAAGACCTTCGAAACCTCCGGATCATGCTCGATGATATCCTGCAGGCAGAGGATCGCGTGGATAATATCCTGTGCGATGATATATGCCGGTGCGGCTTTTGCAGCAAACAGGACCGTCACCTTCGGATCATCCAGCGCCTGACCGGCTTCGACCTTGCGTCTGAGATCCAGATAATGGTGGATGCACCACAGAAGGTTCATCTGCTGCCTCTTGTACTCGTGCAGACGCTTTGCCTGGATATCGAAGATGGAGTCCGGATCGATCTCGATCTTCCGGGTGTCCTTCAGATACTTCGCAAGACGTACCTTATTTCGGCTCTTGATCGCCATCAGATCGCTGAGAACCTGCTCATCATCCGCATACTTCCCGAATTCCTCCAGCTTCTCCGAGTGGCGGATGAAGTCACTTCCGATCTTCCCGGAGATGTAGCGGCCAAGATCCGGATTGCAGGAGAGCAGCCATCTGCGGAAGGTAATCCCGTTCGTCTTGTTGTTGAACTTCTCCGGGTAGATGTTGTAGAAGTTTCTCAGCTCCGTCTGCTCAAGAATCTCCGTGTGAAGCTTTGCAACACCGTTGACCGACTTTCCGTAGTGGATATCAATGTGCGCCATATGCACCGTGTCATTTTTATCGATGATCACGACCGACGGATCGTCATACTTTCTTCTGACACGGTCATCCAGTGCCTCGATGATCGGCACCAGCTGCGGAACAATCTCCTTCAGATAGGAAATGGGCCACTTTTCAAGCGCTTCCGCCAGGATCGTGTGATTCGTGTACGCAGCACACTTTGAGACAATGGCAACAGCCTCATCCTCGCTGATGCCTCTCTCCTCCAGCAGGCGGATCATCTCCGGAATGATCATGGTCGGATGCGTATCATTGATCTGGAAGACTGCGTAATCCGCCAGATCATGCAGGTTGCTGCCTCTTGCGACGCACTCGTCCAGGATCAGCTGCGCACCGTTGCTGACCATGAAGTACTGCTGATAGATGCGAAGCTTGCGTCCGTCATCGTCGGAATCGTCCGGGTACAGGAACAGGGTCAGGTTCTTTGCGATATCCTTCTTGTCAAAATCAATTCCGTCGTGGACGATGCTTTCGTCAACTGTGTCCAGATCGAACAGATGCAGCGGAATGGTCTCGCTCTCGTATCCCGTCACATACAGGTCATAGAGCGTGGAATGGTAGGTCTTCCCGGCCATGGTCACATCGTAGCCCCTGGAGGTCTTCACTTCCCAGCCGGACTTCTTCAGCCACGGGTTCGGCTCTGCCTTCTGCTGATGATCCACGAATTCCTGGCGGAACAGTCCCAGATGATAGTTCAGCCCGACACCGCAGCCGTTCAGGTTCAGCGTTGCGATGGAATCCAGGAAGCAGGAAGCCAGACGGCCAAGTCCGCCATTCCCGAGCGAGGGCTCCTCCTCGATCTCCTCGATTGCCGTGATATCCTTTCCGTTCTTCTCCAGAAGCTCCCTCGTCTCATCGAACAGTCCGAGATTGATCAGGTTGTTCGAAAGCAGCTTACCAATTAAGAATTCCGCAGACAGATAGTAGATTTTCTTCTTTTTTTTGCTCTCGAAAGGGAGCTTTTTCTCTGCCTCCGCCTGTGTGACTGCCAGAAGTCCCTTGTACAGCTCCTCGTTCGAGGCATCTCTGACGCTCTTGCCCATCTCCTTCGTCAGCCTGCTTTCCAGTTCGCTCATGTTCATTTACCCCTTTCTGGTTGCACCTTTATCGCAACGATTCATCCGGCTTTCTGCCGGCATATCTCCCTCATTTCTTGTTCGCACCAATACCATACCCCATTCCGAAAGCCAGGGCTTGTCGATACCGCTTGAAAAGTAGTACAATCCTATTAATTCTAGTGTCGGAAGGCACCATCGCAAAAAGGGGACTGTTCAAAATGGATATGGACCAGTATCAGGGATATCACGAGACAAAGGTGCACACAAGCGAGGACTTTCCCTACAACACCTTTCCTTGTACAATTCCACTGGATTTCACCTCCGTCCCGCTGCACTGGCACAACACGGCGGAGATCATCGTTGTCAAGAAGGGCTCCGGCATCATCGGACTCGACATGACCGACCTGGTCTGCAGGGAAGGCGATTTTGTGCTGGTGCTGCCGGGGCACCTCCACTCCATCCGCCCGCTGAAGAACGAAAACGGATACGTCCGCATGGAGTACGAGAACATCATCTTCTCGACCTCGCTTCTGCTGGCGAGACAGCCGGAAATGACCAGCTCGCTGATCGAAACCTTTCTGCAGGGGGACTACCTGCCGGAGGTGCTTCATTTTACCAGAAAGGAACGCTGGCATGACAATGCCCGGCTCATCATCGAGGAGACCGATCTGCTCTGCAGCCAGAAACCGGAAGGGTACCAGATCGCTGTGCGCGGCAATCTGCTGCGGCTGTTCTATCTCATTGTTTCGCGGACCGTCCGGACTCCCGGGAAGCTGCGCCCCGGACGCCTTGAGAAGGTGAAACTGATCGTCAAGTACGTGGAAGACCATTTTTCAGAACCGATCAGTATCCATGACATGGCTGAGCTGTCCGGGTACAGTGAATCCCATTTCATGAAGTTTTTCCGGGACACGATGGGCATGAGCTTTGTCTCCTGGCTGGAGCGCTACCGCCTTTCGATGGCCGCCCGCATGCTGACGCTCACCGACGACCCCATCCTGCTCGTCAGCGCAAACGCCGGCTATCCGAACCTCTCTTACTTCAACCGCTCCTTCAAGGCACGATACGGTATGACTCCCAGCAGCTACCGGCGGCAGTCCGCCGCATCACACTGACCGCGCCGCCGCATCACACTGACCGCGCCGCCGCATCACACTGACCGCGCCGCCGCATCAAAAAACCGGGCGCATCCGCTCCCGGTTTGTCCTGTCCTCAGGTCATCAGCTGGCTGTATACATCCCTCCGGCTGATCCCCCTGTCACGGGCGACGGCCTTCATCGCCTCTTTTCTGTCCATGCCCTGGCTGACATACTTCTGAAAATGCTCTTCCACCGTCATGCTCTGGGCAACGGTGTCCTGTTTCTCGCGCTTCAGCTCACTTCTGCTTCTTCCTTCGATCACCAGAACATACTCGCCTCTCGGCTCTTTTTCTCCGTACGCCCTGAGCGCCTCTCCGATCGTCGTCTCCTCGATCGTCTCATGCTTCTTGGTCAGCTCTCTTGCCAGCGTGATGTGCCGGTCTCCCAGTGCACCGAGCAGCTCCCCGAGCGTCCGGACAAGCCGGTGCGGTGCCTCGTACAGCACGATGGTTCTCGTCTCCGTCTTCAGCTCCTCCAGGATCTCTGCCCGTTCTTTTTTATCCATCGGTAGAAAGGCTTCAAAGCAGAACCGTCTCGTCGGTTTGCCAGAGCAGACAAGCGCATTCACCGCCGCACAGGCTCCCGGGACAGGAGAAACAGTAATCCCATTCTGAAGTGCCATGCGGACCAGATCTTCCCCGGGGTCGGAAATTCCCGGCGTTCCTGCGTCTGTCACGACAGCAACATTCTCCCCCTCAAGCAGACGGTCGATCAGGGCATGCGCCTTGCTGAGTCTGTTGTATTCATGATAGCTCGTCATCGGGGTATGGATGTCAAAATGATTCAGCAGCCTGATGCTTCCCCGCGTATCCTCCGCAGCAATCAGATCCGCCTCTCTCAGCGTTCGGACCGCCCGCGGCGTCATATCTTCCAGGTTTCCGATCGGCGTCGCGACCAGATAGAGTATTCCCGCCATCTTTCCCTCGCTTTAACGTACACTGTTGTCCGGCAGGCTGTTCATGCTCTCCCTGTCAGGGCCGGATTTCGTGCCGTCATCCGTACAGCGCCCGCACCTCGTCTGTGTAGACACCCGGCCGCTCATAGATGACCAGCGGCCTTTCCACTGCCAGCCTCGGTCTTCCGCCCCTGACGGCCTCGACGAGCACCATATTGGGCTCACGCCCCTGCATTGGGTGAACCAGCCTCATCCGCTTCGGCTCCAGGCCATACGCATTCAGATTTCGGAAGATATCTGCAAGACGGAATGGACGGTGCACCATGCACAGCCGTCCCTGCGGCCTCAGCGCATAGGCCGCCGCTGCGCAGACATCCTCCAGACTGCACAGAATCTCGTGCCGTGCAGCCGTCAGTGCCTCATTTTCCCCTGTCAGACCATGCCCGCCGATCATATACGGCGGGTTGACCGTGACCAGGTCGAAGGACGCCGGCTTTACCAGCTCCCGGATCCTGCAAAGGTCTCCTTCCAGAAAATGAACGCGGCCTGTCTGTTCGTTTCCTGCTGCGCTTCGTGCCGCCATATCGACGCACGTCGAATTGATTTCAATTCCGGAAAAGACCGGATATGGAACGTCTGTCTCCTCTCTGTGCCGGTCCTGCCATCTTGCATCCATCAGAATCGGGATGATTCCGTTGCCGCTGCACAGATCAAGAACCCGACTGCCAGGCCGGACAGACTGTTCTGCAAAAGCTGCCAGGAGCACGGCATCCATCCCGAAGCAGAACAGAGACGGGTTCTGGATCAGCCTTGCCCCGTCCCGCTGCAGGTCATCCAGCCGTTCCCCCGGATGCAGGCCGAATCCAGCCGCGCTGCCTCTTTCAGAAAGCCCCGGCTCATGCAGCCGTTTTTCCCCGACATTCTGTGTCTGAGACGTTCGCGTCTCCGGCTGCTGCCGGTTACCTTGTTCCGTTTCCACTATCTTCTCCCGTAGATCGCCATCTCATTCGATCTCTTTTGCGGCGCCCCGCCCTCCGCTGCCATCAGATTTTCTCCGCCTGCATCCGGCGCTCCGCCCGGGCTGCCAGGTTTTTCCGCACTGCGGTCTGATTCCGGCTGGCGCTCTCTGCGGAACCGGTTCGGACCATCTCCTTTATATCCTCGCCGGTCGCGCAACTGAGCCTTTCCATTCCCATCTCCGCGATCCTGCCTGTTCCGGACGCCCTCGTCCCGGTCTCCACGTCTCTGCCTGTTCTGAGCTTCATCGCCTCGTTCCGGACGCCGCGTTCTGCCCTGGCCATCCCCGCCACGCTCCGGGCGCCTCGGTCTGTCCTGGCCATCCTCGCCTCGCTCCGGACGCCGCATTCTGCCCTGGCCATCCTCACCGCGATCCGGGCGCCGCATTCTGCTCTGTCCATCCTCACCGCGTTCCGGGCGCCTCGGTCTGCTCTGGGCACCCTCTCCGCGCTCCGGACGCCTCGGTCTTCCCTGGCCATCCTCACCGCGTTCCGGGCGCCGCATTCTGCCCTGGCCATCCCCGCCGCGATCCGGGCGTCTCTGTCTGCTCTGGACCTCCTCGCCTCGCTCTCCGCGGCCCGGCTGATTCGGATCATCCTGCTTCCGCTCTCCACGGTCCGGCTGATTCGGATCATCCTGCTTCCGCTCTCCGCGGTCCGGACGATTTGAAAACTCCCTCCGGCCTGACTTTCTGTACCCCTTCTCCTGCCGCTGCAGGCGGTCCGGCCGTGGAGCTGTTTCCGTCTGTGCGTCCGTCTCCGGCTTCTCCATCTGATCCGGCTGCCGCACACCGTCTTCAGAATCAGACACCTGCGTCACGGTGGCAGAGCCTGTTATTTTCTCTGTCTCCTGCTGTTCATTCTCCGGATTTCTTCCCGCACCGTCCGCATGGCCCTCGTTTCTTCCCCCGGCACTGCCTGAAGGGCGCTCTCCCCTGCTCTGTGTGCTGTCCGGTCTGCTGTCCGGCTTTCTCTGTCCGCCCTCCGGGCTTTCCTGCGTTCCCTCTTCCCTGCGCTTTCTCGGCGTGAAGGTCAGTTCATCCACGCTGAAGTTCTCGATTTCCTTGCTGTCGTCTTCTTCAAACAGCACGCGGACCCGCTGCCGGAGGACATTCAGCTCGATCACCTTGCCCATGCGCCCGTCGGCAGTTGTCGCCGCCGCGCCCAGTTTCGGCATCCGGGTATTCAGAAACTCGTACGTCTCCTCCTCATTTTTGAGACAGCACATCAGTCTGCCGCAGATCCCGGAAATCTTTCCCGGGTTCAGAGACAGATTCTGCTCCTTCGCCATCTTGATCGAAACCGGCGCAAAGTCATTGAGATAGGTTGCACAGCACAGCTCGCGCCCGCAGCTTCCGATGCCGCCAAGCATCCGGGTCTCGTCGCGTACACCGATCTGTCTGAGCTCAATTCTGGTGTGGAACACCGACGCCAAATCCTTGACCAGATCCCGGAAGTCGATCCGTCCGTCCGCGGTAAAGTAGAAGAGAATCCGATTCTCGTCAAATGCATACTCTGCATCGACGAGCTTCATCTCCAGGTTATGTTTGTGGATCTTTTCCCGGCAGATTTTCAGCGCTTCCTTCTCTTTAACGGAAAGCTCCGCCCGCTTCTCCTCGTCCTCCTTCGTCGCCACGCGGATCACAGACCGGAGCGGCTGCGCCACCATGTCATCCGCAACCGTCCGCGCGCGCATCGAGACGACGCCGTACTCCGGTCCGCGCGCCGTCTCGACAATCACATGATCCCCGATGTGGAGTTCAAACTCCTTCACATCAAAATAGTATACTTTCCCGGCGCTGCGGAACCGCACGCCTATGATCTTGACCATATATTAATTCTCCTTCATCGTCAGGAGCAGCAGCTCCATCGTCAGATCGAAGCTGACGTTCGCCTTCAGCCGGATCTTTGCCGTCCGGATGGCATCCAGAATCCTCTGGATCCCATCGTAGGAGCTCTTCTGTGCCGCTTCCCTGATCTGCACAATCTGCTCGCGGAAAATGATGCCGTCGGCATCCCTCGTCGCCTTGAAGAGCAGCACATCCCTGTACCAGATCGAGAAAAGATCCAGGATGTCGTTCACCACATCCTTTCCTCTGTCCATGTCGCGGATCAGAACGACAATATCCGATACGTCCCACTCCTTCACATGCGTCAGGATCTGGATCGCGCGCTCCAGAAGACTGTAAAAGTTCTCCGAGGTCGCCAGCGCAACGGCTCTTCCGATATTCCCCTGGGCAAATGCCACACAGATATCCGCCTGATAGGGCTCGACCCCATGCCTGTCCATCAGATACGACCGCACCTTCGCCGCATCAACAGGACGCAGCGGCAGGACCACACACCTGGAAAGGATCGTCTCCAGCATGGCATCGCGGCTCGTTGAAAGCAGGATGATCACCGCATACTCCGGAGGCTCCTCCAGGGTTTTAAGCAGCGCATTCTGCGCTTCCCTCGTCATCTTCTGCGCGTCCGGCAGAATATAGATCTTATATCGGGACGCATAGGGTTTGATCTGAACATCACTTACAAGCGTCCTGATGTCATCGACCGATATCGATGTTTCCTTCTGATACCGCCAGACCATGATATCCGGCTGGTTGTTCGTCTCCGCCTGCCGGCAGCTCTTGCACGTTCCGCAGGCATCGATGGCCTGAAGCGGAAGCGTCCCAGAAGCCTTCTCCTCCGGACTTTCCTGTTCCTGCTCCAGCACCCTCTCAAGAGTCTCGCACTGCAGGGTCTGGGCAAATGCCTGCGCGATGGTTTTCTTTCCCATTCCTTTGTCTCCGACAAGCAGATAGGCCTGACTCACCCGCCCGGAGGCAATCGCATTCTTCAGATGTTCAATTGTACGCTCATGCCCTGTAACATCCCGAAATCCTGCCATAACGCCTCCTTTGGCACCTTTGCCCATGTATCATTATTATATCGGAACTGCCCGGACAATACAATCTGGCTGTTAGGCGCTCACCCCTCCGCCTGGCACGCCCTGATGTACGCTGCAATCTCCGCGATGCAGACGCTTCGATCTTCGTCATTCTGAAAACGTCTTTCAATCCCTGCCCGCCGCAGATTCTCCTCCGAGAAATCCGCCTGATCTGCCAGAAAGCGCCTGCACATCTCCTCATACCGGCGGTTTCCGGGCTTGCGCTCCCGTTTCAGGGCACGCTCAAGCCTGCGTCCGTCATCCACCTGGATATACAGCGGAATCACCTGCTTTTCCCCGAAATAATCGCGAAGCCGAACATAGGACTGAAGCGTCCCGATCCCGATCACGTCCGTGTCCCCCTCTAAAATCCCGTCGTCGACCGTAAAGTACGTCCACAGACCGCACACCGTCTCGTATGTCCGCTCCTCGATCACCTTTCCGGCCTTCTCCAGCCGCCGCAGCGTCTCTCCATCGGTAAAATGATACTCCTGTCCTTCCATTTCCCCGGCACGGATCGGCCTGGTCGTATATGGAACAAGCGGGCGGAGATGAAGGCTTTCGTCCTTCAGCAGCTCCTCATAGACCGTGTCCTTGCCGGACGCACTCTTTCCGCACAGATAAAATAAATGTTTCATGGATGTAACGGCCTTTCCGGCTTTTCTCCCTCCTCCTGCTGAGCCACACACCAGATCGATCTCAGGCTGTAGTCATCCGCTCCTTCCACCGCGTACCCGTCCTCCATCAGGTTCCGGACACGCACCGGAAGATCATCCGGTATCCGCTCTCCCGGTGTAATCACCGGAATGCCCGGCGGGTACAGATACAGGTACTCACCGGACACCCGCCCGGCAGACTCCTCAAGCAAAACTCGCTCCTGGGCGCTGTCCTGCGCCTTTCTGATCGTCATGACCGCCTCCGGGCAGCTATCTGTTGTCGTACCGACCGCCATGGCCTCTTCTTCCTGCTCTCCGACACTGGCTGGCTTCTTTTTGTCCCCTTCCAGCATTTCCACCTTGCCTGCAGCCGGACGGATCCCGGCTGTGCTCCAGCTTCGGTCAATCTGATGCAGCGCTTCGCTCAGGCGCCGAAAGCCTTCCTCCTCGTCACCGATCGAGCTGAGCATCAGCACATAGGAACGGGACAGCATCTCCGGCTGAAGATGCCAGGTCTTCCGCAGCGCATCGTACAGCTCACCGGCTTTATGCCCGGCTGGCCTCAGCAGGATCTTCGACGGATCATCCGTCACGATACAGCTGATGGACGACAGATCCGCCGCCGCCCCGTAAAACCATCTGAGATTCTCCGCCAGCCTGTCGAACAATTCCCTTCCCCGGCTCTCCAGCATCCGGATGCACTGGTCGGTGCTGGCCATGAGTACATAGCTCGGGCTGCTCGTCTGGTAGATGTCGAGCATTTCCCGCAGTCTCCTGCGGGAAACCCGCTTTCCCTGCACATGAATCAGCGCTGTCTGTGTCAGCGACGGCAGCGTCTTGTGCACACTGTGGATCACAAGATCCGCCCCCAGCTTCACGGAGGACTCCGGGAAGATCTCATGCATGCCGAAATGGGCGCCATGCGCTTCATCAACGATCAGTGGAACCCCGTGCCGGTGCGCGATTCCGGCAATCGCCTGTACATCCGAAACGATTCCATCATATGTTGGCGATGTGATGTAGACCGCCTGGATCTGCGGATCTTCCGCAAGCGCCCGCTCCACCTCCGCCGGATCTGCAGGCTGCCCGCAGTCCAGATCTGTCAAACCGGAGGCCTGCACGCAGCCCGGCGCTGCGCTTCCAGAACTGGTTCTGTTTCCGCAGCCCCCGACCAGACGGATGCGCGACGCAGTCCCGCCGCACATTCCGGCAAGATAATGCGCTGTAAGCCCGCCGGCCGCGACCGCGTGATAGGCGGCCTTGTGGCTTGCCCGCATCATCAGCAGACGGCCTCCCGCAGTCGTGACCGCACCGATTGCACTGAGAATGCCCGCGGTACTTCCATTGACCAGGAAATGTGTCTCCTCCGCTCCATACAGCCTTGCGGCTCTCTTCTCCGCCTCCAGCAGAATCCCTTCCGCATGATGAAGATTGTCGAATCCATCGATCTCTGTGATGTCGAACGAGAACGGATCCTTCATCTGCCCGAGTCTCCGCTTGTGCCCCGGCATATGAAACGGGTACGCGTCCGACCCGCAGTAGCGCACCAGCTCGTCATATAAATATGGCATATCTGCCCCTCACTCTCAGATTCCTCCCTCCAGGCTGGCCTGGTCAGCCGCCATTCCAGCCCTGCAGCTGCCTGCTCCAGTCATTTGCAAAAAGGACCGGTCAGCTAAGTCTGTAGACATCCTTTGCGTTCTTAAGCAGCACCGCTGCACACGCCTCCTCATCCATCCCCCGGAGCGCTGCGATCTTTGCGATGACGTACCGGATATTCCGGGAGTCATTCCGGGTCCCGCGCACCGGCTCCGGCGCCATGTACGGACAGTCAGTCTCTGTCACAAGGCTCTCAAGCGGCAGCGTCTGCACAACCTCCTTCAGCACTCTTGCATTCTTGAAGGTCACGACGCCGCCGACGCCGATGTGATACCCCAGTTTCACATATGCCCGGGCCATCTCGACGCTCCCGGAATAGCAGTGGATAATCCCGCCGCTGAGGGTTCTGCCGGCTCTTGTATGATGCTTTACAATCACATCGAAGGTATCCTGCGCCGCCTCCCGGCTATGTACATTGATCGGCAGATTCAGCTCCGCCGCCAGGTGAAGCTGTGCCGCGAACCATGTCTTCTGAACGTCCTTCGGCTGCACCATCCAGTGGTAATCAAGGCCGATCTCTCCGACGCAGACCACCCTGGGCCGCCCGAGCAGAGTGCGAAGACGCGTCATCACAGAAGCTGCCTGACTGCTGCCCTCCTCCCCGAAGATGCCCACCTCATCCGGATGGATGCCGCAGCCTGCGTACACCTCTGCATAGCGCCCCGCCAGCTCCGCCGACTTTTCGGCCCCCTCAAGGGAAGCCCCCATATTTACAACAAACTCAACACCCTCGTCACGAAGACCTCCGCCAAGAAGACGCGCTCTGTCCACGTCAAAGGCTTCATCGTCGTAGTGTGCATGTGTATCACAGAATCTCATGTATCCGCTCTCTTACAGCTCCAGTTTCATATATCCGATGAAACCAGATGTCCTCAGAATACCCGCCCCTGGGCATCACCGTGCAATTGACATGATTCTACCACAATCAATCATTGATATGCTCGCAAAGAATGACGATGCCTTTTTTCAAAATAAGAACACCCCATGAACCGGCAGAAAATGCACGGCTATGGGGTGCGAGTCAGATTCATTATACATCAAATTACATCAGGTCTCTCTGCGTGATCGGGTCACCACACTCCGGACAGAAGGACGGAACCGGTGCCCCTGGCTGAGAAGTCCAGCCGCACTTATCACAGCGGACGACAGCTCCGTATGCGCCGCCCTGGCCACCATACGCGCCACTCGGCTGGCCATATGCGCCGCCCGGATTCTGGACACCGTACATGCCATTTGGCTGGCCATATGCGCCGCCCGGGTTCTGGACGCCGTACATCCCATTTGGCTGGCCATATGCGCCGCCCGGGTTCTGGACGCCGTACATCCCATTTGGCTGGCCGTATGCGCCGCCCGGATTCTGGGCACCGTACATCCCATTTGGCTGGCCATATGCGCCGCCCGGAACTCCTCCATAGCCGCCTGCTGCCGGATTTCCATAAGCCGCCTGACTGCCCGGATATCCCGCCCCGGCTGCTCCGAAGCCTCCGGTCAGCAAAGCGACAATCTCATTGCCCGCCTGCTCCATCGCCATCATATCCCCACGCTCGTGGTCCTTCACAGAGAACAGATTCATCTGGAAATCCATATTGTCAAACCATGGCGAATTAACCGAGATGTGCATCACATAATCATACGAATACTTATAGTGCGGCGGGACATAGCTCTTCATGTTTCCATCGCTGTCCTCGTACTTCTCCTCGTCCCGGTCTTCCTTCACCTCGAGCCTGCAGCCTGTCACCTGCGACAGGCTCACAATATCGGGATTCTCCTGCTCATCCAGCTTCGATGCAACCGTGAACTGTCCCTTTCCCATATCCACGAATACATGATACCTGTCTGTCGCGACATCCCGTGTCACCTGAAATGCCCGGACCGCCTCTTTGTTCATCTCACGGTAGTCCAGCTGCCGGCGGATATCCTCCACCGTACTCTGCCTCCGTTCCTTAAACCACGGGGACAGCTTCTTCGCACAGTTCTTGCAGAGATTGCCATCGGCCAGCTTTCTGTTTCCAAGAAGTCCGATCTCGCCTCCGCAGATGCTGCACTCCTTTTTTTCAAACATTTTTCCAAAAAGTCCCATACTGTTCTCCTTACAAACGTATGATAGTGGTCATGTGATAAATCAAGTATAATTTAGCATTCTTTCTGAATCAAGCGTTTTGTACATAGTGTTGTATGTATACCATGGGTAAATTTAATATATTTTGTAAACACTTCTTAGCCTAATAAAAAAGCGAAGGAATAAAAAGCGAAGTTCACATAAACACCACAGATGCGTCATAAGTTCTTCACAGGACAGCATTATCTTATAAACATCAGATGAAACAAAAGAAACACTCTTTCATCTGTTCCATATACAGGCAACACAAGCAACAACTTTTCATACTCCCTCCCAGAAAAGCCAGCCGACCGGCTGGCTTTTCGATTGTCCTGAAGTACCCGGGCCCGGGGCTTTCATCTCCACACCAGGCTGGCTTATCATTCCAACACATAACCGATTCAACGCTGCCAATACATGGCTGATTCAGTGCTGTCAATGCATGACCGATTCAATGCTGTCAACACATGGCTGACTCAGCACTTGGATTCCTGCTTCCATCCTGATATACTTGTTTTATCATGTTTCGCAGAAAAGATCCGGAGCTCTGAGTGTTCCAAGGTTCAGCCGCAGTGCTTCTGAACCGCATCGAGATTCAGTGGCCCCTTTCGGCCGCGGCTGCGTCTCAACACAGGCCGGATGACATAACATCCCAACGGTAACAGGAGGAAAAAACCATGCTTCGTTTTGCGATTCTCGGAGCGGGCAGCATTGCCCGCACAATGGCAGATACAGTCAATGGAATGAAGGGAGAGATCGAACCCTATGCGATCGCGGCGCGCGACAAAGACCGCGCAGAAGCGTTCCGTAAGCAGTACGGGTTTGCCGTCTCATACGGCAGCTATGAAGAAATGCTCGCCGACCCGAAGGTCGATCTGGTCTATATTGCGGTTCCCCACTCGCACCATCATCAGTGGACGCTCGCGGCGCTGAACGCCGGAAAGAACGTCCTGTGTGAAAAGTCATTTGCGGCCAATGAAGCGCAGGCTCGGGAGATGATCGAACTGGCAGAGAAAAAACATCTCCTCCTGACCGAAGCCATCTGGACCCGGTATCAGCCGTCCAGGAAGATCATCGACGACGCGGTCAAAGGCGGCATCATCGGTGAGGTACACACCGTTTCTGCGAACCTTGGCTACCCGATCTCCCAGGTGGAGCGTATGCAGCGTCCGGAACTCGCCGGCGGGAGCCTGCTGGATCTGTCGGTCTATGTCCTGAATTTTGCCTCGATGGTGCTCGGCGACAGCATCCGGAAGCTCACTGCCACCTGCGTGAAGACAGACACCGGGGTGGATGGGCAGGATACTTTCTGCCTTGAATATGAGAATGGCGCCATGGCAAGTCTCTTCACAACGATGTATGTCCCGACCAACCGGATGGGGCTGATCTGCGGCGAAAAGGGCTTTATCGAGGTCGAGAACATCAACAACCCTCAGAAGATCACCGCTTTCCGGCAGGAAGGCTATGGAAAAACGGAAATCGCCAGCTGGAACGTCCCGAAGCAGATCACTGGGTACGAATACGAGGTGCGCGCATCCATAAAGGCAATTGAGGAAGGGCGGATCGAATGCCCTCAGATGCCTCACAGCGAGACGCTCGAGATCATGCGTCAGATGGATGAAGCCAGAAAACAGTTCGGCATCGTCTTTCCATTTGAGCGGTGAGCCGGGTTGCTGTCCGTGCTTCATCCATCCTAAAAGAAAAACCGTCAGTCTGCAATTCCCCTTCCGGGACGTCAGACTGGCGGTTTTTATTCGGCCGCTATTCATCTGGATAACGATTCGGCTTGTCTTGTTTCAATATGTATTTTTCGGATGTCTTGTATACGCGGTATCAATCAATGCCTGAATCAGCTCCTTCTTGCTGACCCCCTGCGCTTCCCAGAGCATCGGATACATGGAGATCGCCGTGAATCCCGGCAGTGTGTTCAGTTCATTGAAAACCGGGCCTTCCTTCGTCAGGAAAAAGTCAACTCTGGCCAGAGAATAGCCGTCAACCGCCTCAAAAACGGCAACCGCCGCTTTCCGGATCAGTTCACGGTCCTTCTCATCCATCTCCGGATTCGTGTCTGTCTCTGACTGTGGATTGTTATACTTTGCGTCATAATCGTAAAAATCAGCTGCGGCCAGAATCTCCCCGACGCCGGATGCCTTCACATTGCCGTCCTTGTCACGGAAAACAGCACACTCCACTTCTCTTCCGACGATGGTCTCCTCAATCAATACCTTCTGATCTACCGTAAATGCCTTGCGGATTCCATCGATCAACTCCTGCCTGTCGTGCGCTTTCGTGACCCCGCAGCTCGACCCTGCATTCGACGGTTTGATAAACACAGGATAGGAGAACTTCGCCTCCACGCGGGCTGCATTATCCTCCATATCCTCAAGCTGTTTCCCGACCACACTGACATAGTCTGCCTGGCGGACACCGATTGAGCGAAGCGGCGCCTCCGCAATGATTTTTGTATAAAGCTTGTCCATCGACACCGCAGACGCCAGAACGCCGCAGCCGACGTACGGAATACGGCTCAGCTCAAAGAGTCCCTGAATCGTTCCGTCCTCCCCATTTTTTCCATGAAGAGCTGGAAAGATCACATCCACCTTCCGGAAGGACATCCTCCCTTCCTCATCTGTGACCAGGAGCGACTGCAGCTTCCCGTCCGGAAGCAGAACCGCATGAACCTTCGAATCATACCAGCTTCCATCCTCGACCGATTTCAGCGAATCTGCCAGCAGCCATTCCCCTTCTTTCGTGATGCCAGCCAGGATCACATCGTACTTCTCCGTATCGATGTTCCCGACAATATTGACAACCGATTTACAGGAAATCTCGTGTTCCGTTGAGCGGCCCCCGAAAACCGCCAGAAGTGTCTGTTTCATGTTCCTTCTCCCCTTGTTCTATATCGATATCGTCTGCTCAATCTGCCGATTGTCTGCCGTGACGCGGCAGCTTTGTCCGTTTTCATCCTGATTGCCTCATGCTTCGTCAAGACCGCGCGGCTTTCTTATCATATCACATATAACTGCAGTTGAAACCTCTGTCAGATCGCAGAGCTGCTGACAATCTTCCGGTTGAGCCATTTCATGCTCAGATAGCGATGCAGGAAAATGATTCCCCGCAGAGTCCAGTCTACAGCCATTCCGATCCACACCGCAATCGGACCGACATGAAAAACGCGAATCAGAACAACGGCCAGAATAACTCTCGCCGTCCACATCGTGATGCTTGACGTGATCATTGAAAAACGAACGTCGCCGGCTGCCCGCAGACCATACGCAGGGATGAACGCCGGTACCCATATAATCGGTTTCACAATGCTGATAAAGATCATCATCTGAAAGCACATCTTTCCGGCAGCCGGCTCAAGCCCTGCCAGGTAAATCACCGGCTTCGTGAGAACAAGAACTACCAGAACGCTCAGGACCACGGCGAGGTAGGCCAGCTTCGTCAGCCTGACAATGTAGTATTTTGCCTCTTCCCTCCGCCCTGCGCCGATGGTCTGCCCTACAACCGTCATCAGGCCGATTCCGATTCCGATCGCGGCAATCCCATTCAGACTCTCAAGAAGAATCGTCAAAGCCTGTGCTGCGATCGCTGTTGTTCCCAGAAGCGAAACCGAAGACTGAATGACCAGCTTTCCGAACTGAAACATCCCGTTTTCGATTCCGGCCGGCACACTGATCGACATAACATCCCGGATGGCAGACCACTTCGGTTTGACACAGTATCTCCGAAGGACGATCTGCTGGCGATCCTTCCGGAGCATGACGAGCAGAATAGCTGCATTCAGGATCCTGGAACCCAACGTTGCATACGCTGCCCCAGCCACGCCAAGGTTCAGACCAAAGATGAGAATCGCATTTCCTCCAATATTAGCTCCGTTACACAACGCTGCAATCAGCATCGGAAAGCGGCTCTCCCCGCCGGCACGATAGAACGCGGCCCCGCAGTTTGACAGCGCGATAAAGGGATAAGAAATCGCTGTGATCAGAAAGTAAATGAGCGAGTTCCGCATCACATCAGGCTCTACTGAGCCAAAGACCAGACGAAGCAGCGGTACTCGGAGTACGACACATACAGCTGTCAGCGCAGCCGACAGCACGATGTTCGTCAGCACGATCTGCTCTGCGGAACGGTTTGCGCGCTCTCTGTCCTGCCTTCCGATATAGAAGGAGCAGATGATGGTTCCGCCGGCTGCCAGCGCCTCAAACACCTGAATCACCAGCACATTGATTGCGTCGACCAGAGAAACAGCGGAGATGGCTGCGCTTCCGCATCGAGCGACCATGACTGTATCCATCATGCCCATCAGCGTGTTGAGCAGCTGCTCAGCCATCAGCGGGATCAGGAGACGGCGCAGCGCCTGCCTGTCAAACAAAAGATTAGCAAAATCAATTTTCGACTTGTCGTAGAACTGCAGTCTCCTCATCTCTGTCTCCCTTCTCCCTCAGAATCGCTCAGAGACTTCCCTCTCCTCCGTTATAACATCATCAGCCCGCATGATGTAAAGATATCGGCCGCAAATAGAGGACTTGCTCCTTTTCCTGCTGTGTTTTGCATGAGTTGTTGCATGAGTAGGGCAGAAAAAAACTCTGAAACCCGCATAAATACGGCATTTCAGAGCAAAAAAATATGCCCAGAGCAGGAATCGAACCGGCGACATAAGGATTTTCAGTCCTCCGCTCTACCAACTGAGCTATCTGGGCATATAGTTGCGGGGGAAGGATTTGAACCTACGACCTCCGGGTTATGAGCCCGACGAGCTTCCAGACTGCTCTACCCCGCGTTATAAAATTTTAGAGATCAGAGAGCATATTCTGATCTGAATGGATGGCGGTGGATTCGAACCACCGAAGCAATTTGCAGCAGATTTACAGTCTGTCCCCTTTGGCCACTCGGGAAGCCATCCATATTCGCTGAATGTATTCAGCATCTTTTATTCTACATGATGATTTCAAAGAAATCAACAGAAGAATAAGAAAGCCGATGATCGGACTCGAACCGATAACCTGCTGATTACAAATCAGCTGCTCTGCCAATTGAGCCACATCGGCGTATTACGGACCGCATCATCGATCATACGATGAATTCGATGGGAAAACGACCCAGACCGGGTTCGAACCGGTGACCTCCGCCGTGACAGGGCGGCGCTCTAACCAACTGAGCCACTGGGCCTTATACCTTGAAAACCGCACACAAAATCGTTACCCTGACATTTCCCTTTTTCTTTCCGTTTTCCAAACTCACTTACCATTGTGCCTTTTGGATAAGCCTGCGACCGATTAGTAACAGTCAGCTCCATACATTACTGTACTTCCACCTCTGTCCTATCTACCTCAT
>NZ_JBQKGW010000017.1:0-69479 GCF_052118625.1 Porcincola sp. LCP21S3_C12
AGAAGGACAGGGCAATCATAGTACTATTGTATGAAAGAGTAAACGCAACCTGTGCAAGACTAACGTCTACCTCTGGTATTAATGGTGGAATTTAAAATTTCATTTTTAGAAAAATAAAAAAATAAAAAAAGGGGGTTGCATTCTACACGACATCATGCTATAGTATGAAAGTCGGCACGACATGGTTCCTTGGTCAAGCGGCTAAGACGTCGCCCTCTCACGGCGAAAACAGGAGTTCGATTCTCCTAGGAACTATTACCCGTCATCAGGTATGATGGCGGGTTTTTCAAATCTATCCTTATTCTTTTGGAACCGTAGCTCAGCTGGGATGAGCGTTCGCCTCACACGCGAAAGGTCAGGAGTCCGAGCCTCCTCGGTTCCACTGTCGAAAGCCCGTATTCACGGGCTTTTTATTTTACTGTTATCCCCTCCAGATTTGTGGTAAGATAATTGAAAATTTGATATGTGGAGGGCTGTATGAATCTGAGTGACTGGAAAAAAAGGCTTCTGACAGAGGATTATCAGAAGAAACTGAATATGCTCTATCCTGGTAAGGCAAAAGAAAACCTGCCAAGGTATGAACATCTTCTTGACCTGTTTTCCGAGACATATCCGGAGGACACAGCAGAAGACATCCACCTGTTTTCTGCACCAGGCCGAACGGAGATTGGCGGGAATCACACGGATCATGAGCACGGCAGGGTTCTGGCTGCATCCGTTGACCTTGACATGATCGGCGCAGCTGTCCCGACAAATGATGGAAAGGTTACGATCCTGTCTGAGGGGTATCCCGTCTGTACGATCGACCTGACGGATATGTCTGTCAGAAAAGATGAAGTGAACACAACGGCTGCGTTGATCCGGGGAGTGGTGAAGCGCTTTATGGATCTTTCGTGCTCCATCTCAGGCTTTCGGGCGGTCGTAACGAGTGCTGTTCTGCCTGGATCTGGAATCAGTTCATCAGCTGCTTTTGAGGTCCTGATCGGCAATATGGTCAACGGCCTGTTCTACGGGGGAAAAGCAGATCCCGTGGAGATCGCTCAGATCAGCCAGTATGCGGAGAATGTTTATTTCGGTAAACCGTCCGGCCTGATGGATCAGACAGCTTCCTCAGTCGGGAATATTCTGACCATTGATTTTGCGGATCCGTCCAATCCGATCGTTGAGAAACTTGATGTTGATTTCGATTCCATGGGATACAGCCTTGTGATTATTAACTGCTGGGCGAGTCACGCGGATTTGACCGATGAGTATACGGCGATTCCAGTCGAGGAGCAGGAGGTAGCAGGCTTTTTCAATAAAAAGGTTCTGAATGATGTACCAAAGGAAGCCTTCATGGAACGGATACCGGAGCTGAGAAAGGCGTTCGGAGACAGAGCAGTCCTTCGCTCCATTCATTATTATGCAGACACAGAACGGGTGCCCAGACAGGTAGAGGCCTTGAAAAAAGGTGACATGAATACATTCCTGCGGCTGGTTAATGAGTCGGGCAGATCCAGCTGGATGTATCTGCAGAATATCGTCCCATGTGGAGCCAATGAGCATCAGGAGATGGCCATTGCGCTGGCACTTTGCGACGAGCTTCTGGGCGGAAGAGGGGCGTTCAGAGTTCATGGGGGCGGCTTTGCAGGAACCTGCCAGGCATTTGTGCCGGATGATATGATTGATTCCTTTACAGAGCGTATGAACCGGCTTCTTGGAGAGGGCAGTTGTCACGTCCTCAGTATCCGCCCGACAGGCGGATGTGAGCTGTTTTGATTTAAAGCGCTCGGGTATCAGCAACAAATTCCGGACAGTCGATTGTTAACCGGAGATGAATCGTTTTTTCTAATGATCAGGAGGAGAGGCCATGAGAATTCTTGTCACAGGAGGAGCTGGATTTATCGGAAGCCATACTTGCGTTGAATTGTTGAATGCCGGGTATGAAGTCACTGTTGTCGATAACCTTTATAATGCCAGCGAAAAGGCAATCGACCGGGTCAGAGAGATCACAGGCAGGGATCTGACATTTGTGAAGGGGGATATCCTGGACAAGCTCTGCCTGGATCAGATATTTGAGAGTCAGAAGATCGATGCGGTGATTCATTTTGCCGGCCTGAAGGCAGTGGGGGAATCTGTACATAAACCGGTGGAATATTATTCCAATAACATCACGGGAACACTGAATCTGATCGAGAGTATGAGAAGCCACGGCTGCAAAAATATCATCTTTTCTTCCAGTGCGACCGTATATGGGGATCCTGCTTTTGTCCCGATCACGGAGGAATGCCCGAAGGGAACCTGTACGAATCCATATGGGTGGACAAAGTGGATGCTCGAGCAGATTTTGATCGATGTGCAGAAGGCGGATCCGGAGTGGAATGTCATTCTTCTGCGTTATTTCAACCCGATCGGTGCCCATCCATCAGGACTGCTTGGAGAAGATCCGAAGGGAATCCCGAACAACCTGGTGCCTTATATTGCACAGGTAGCCATCGGCAAGCTGAAGGAGCTGTCAGTCTTCGGCAATGATTATGACACACCGGACGGGACGGGCGTAAGAGATTACATCCATGTGTGTGATCTGGCCAGAGGGCATGTGAATGCAATCAGAAAATTCGCGGACAATGAAGGGGTTTCCATCTATAATCTGGGAACTGGCCATGGTTATTCCGTGCTTCAGGTGGTGAAGGCATTCAGTAAGGCCTGCGGGAAAGAGATCCCATATGTCATCAAACCGAGACGTGCAGGTGATATTGCGACCTGCTATTGCGATCCTTCAAAGGCAGCAAGAGAGCTCGGGTGGAAGGCAGAGTATGGAATCGAGGAGATGTGCCGTGATTCCTGGAACTGGCAGCAGAAGAACCCGAACGGTTTTGCAGACTGAGGCAGATTTATGAAATGGAAGAAATTCAGGCTGAAGACGCTGGCATCGGCTGAGGACATCGTCGCGGAGGCGCTTTCAGAAGCAGGAATAGAGGGGGTGGAGATTGAAGACCATGTCCCGCTCTCCGAGAATGAGCTGAAGCAGATGTTTGTTGACATCCCGCTTCCTGCCGGGCAGGACGATGGGACAGCTTACCTTGATTTCTATCTGGATGAGGACGAGGATGCCCCCGGCATCCTCGCTTCTGTCAGAGAACGGTTGGAAAACCTTCGTCAATACACCCAGATCGGGGCCTGCACGATAGAAGAAGGGGAGACGGAGGATGTTGACTGGATCAACAACTGGAAAAAATACTTCCACAAATTCAAGGTGGATGACATCCTGATTATTCCGTCCTGGGAGAAAGTGGAAGATTGCGACAGTTCGGGGATGGTGCTCCATATCGATCCTGGAACTGCTTTTGGAACAGGCATGCATGAGACGACACAGCTGTGCATGAGACAGCTGAAAAAGGTTGTGACGCCACAGACACAGCTGCTTGATGTTGGGACAGGGAGCGGCATCCTGTCAATTGTCGCATTGAAGCTGGGGGCCAGGCATGCAGTTGGAACCGATCTTGATCCCTGTGCTGTGGATGCTGTGAAGGAGAATCTTTCTGCCAACGACGTTCCGGAGAGCAGCATGGACATGGTGCTGGGCAATCTGATTGATGATCCGAAAACCCAGACTTTGGTCGGATATGATAAATATGATGTTGTGACCGCCAACATCCTTGCTGATGTGCTGATTGCGCTTGCACCCCACATCGTACCGGCGATGAAGCCAGAGGGCATCCTTATTATGTCCGGCATCCTTGACGAGAGGGAGAAGGATGTGGAGCAGGCTGCAAGAAAGGCGGGACTTCAAATTGTGGAAGTGACACATCAGAACGAGTGGGCTTGCGTGACCGCAAAGAAAGACTGAGGATATATGTACCGCTTTTTTATCAGCCGGGAATCAATTGATGAGGCGGCCGGAACCATTCAGATACAAGGTGAGGATGTCGGGCATATTCACTCTGTCCTGCGGATGAAGCCCGGAGAAGAGGTTCTTCTGTGTACAGGGATGGAAGGTGACCAGACAGATTATCTGTGCAGGATTGAAGGGTATTCTGACGGAGCTGTCCTCACAAAAATCGTCTCGAAGAACCGCTCTCAGCAGGAACTTCCATCAAGACTCTATTTGTTTCAGGGACTTCCCAAGGCGGACAAACTGGAGAGTATCATCCAAAAGAGCGTGGAGCTGGGCGTATATAGAATTGTACCGACTCTGATGAAACGTTGTGTTGTGAAGCCTGACACGAAAAAAATCGCTAAAAAAACAGCCAGGTGGAACGCGATTGCACTGGCTGCGGCAAAACAATCAAAAAGAGGCATCGTTCCAGAGGTGACAGAACCCGTTTCCTTTTTGGAAGCGCTGGAACTTACGCGATCACTGGATCATGTAGTTGTTCCGTATGAGAATTCAGACGGCATAGAGCATACCAGAGTGGTTCTTTCATCTGTAAAGCCTGGTGAGAGCTGCGGGATCTTCATCGGGCCGGAGGGCGGCTTTGACGAAAATGAAATCAACATGCTGCGGGATATCGGCGGCGCAATCGTGACACTCGGACACAGAATCCTTCGTACAGAAACGGCAGGACCTGCTGTACTGGCTGCCCTTATGCTGCACCTTGAAGAATGAAAGCAGTAAGATATGGCGATGTGAAATCATGCACTGAGAAGGAAATTATGGAAGCTTATCTGGATAATTCAGCAACAACAAAGGTTTCGGAGGCGGTAAAGGACATTGTTGTACAGACGATGATGGTCGATTACGGGAACCCCTCCTCCAGGCATCAGAAGGGTGTCGATGCAGAGAGGTATGTCCGGGAAGCACGGGAGCGGATTGCCGCGACATTGAAGGTGAAGGATCGGGAGATCTATTTTACTTCGGGCGGGACTGAGTCCAACAACTGGGCACTGATCGGTGGGGCTTTAGCGAACAGGCGGGCCGGGAAGCATATCATTACCACTGCAGTGGAGCATGCAGCGGTCCTGCAGCCGCTGTCTTTCCTTAAAGATATGGGATTCCGGATTACCTATCTTCCGGTCGATGAGCATGGACACATCAGTCTGGATGATCTGAAGGCGCAGTTAGATCAGGATACGATTCTGGTTTCCACAATGTATGTAAACAATGAAATCGGAGCGGTGGAACCGATTGCTGAAATCGGAGAGCTTGTAAAGGATTATAATGAGCAGATTCTGTTTCATGTAGATGCCATCCAGGCATATGGAAAGTACAGGATCTTTCCGGAAAAACTGCATATCGATATGCTGTCTGTCAGTGGACATAAGATTCACGGCCCGAAAGGCAGTGGATTTTTGTACATACACGAGAAGGCGAAGGTCAGGCCGCTCATATATGGCGGCGGACAGCAGCGGGGGATGCGGTCCGGGACGGAGAATGTGCCTGGCTGCGCCGGCCTTGGCGTTGCAGCGATGGAGGCATACACAGATTTTGAACAGAAAGTTGATTCGATGAGAGCTTGTAAAAAACGTCTCATGAAGGGACTTTCCGGGGTTGAGGGCGCTCATATTATTTCACTGGAAGAAGAGGCTCCTCAGATTGTCAGCTGCTCCTTTGAAGGTGTTCGCTCGGAGGTCTTTCTCCACGCACTGGAGGAGAAGGGAGTCTATGTTTCGTCAGGTTCAGCCTGCTCATCGAACAAAAAGACACCTGTCAGCACTGTTCTTCAGGAGATCCATCTCAGCCCGCAGATGCAGGACTCAACGCTGCGGTTCAGCTTCTGTGACACAACATCGTTTGAGGAGATTGACTATGCCCTTTCCTGTATCAGGGAGCTGTATCCTGTTCTGAAACGGTATATGCGGAGATAAGCAGATAATGGCGGAGAATTGACTCCGCCGGGCTTTCGCCGGCTGTCATCGAGACAACAGAAAGAAAGGTTTTGTATTTTTATGTTCTATAAAACGTATCTAATCAAGTATGGTGAAATCGGCGTGAAGGGGAAGAACCGCGCTTCTTTTGAGGATGCACTGGTCAGCCAGATCAGGGCGGCATTAAGCCGGATCGGCGACAGCTTCCATGTCTGGAAGGAGCAGGGCCGGATCATCGTAGATGTTCTCGGGGCTGAAAAGGATACAGACTCGGAAGAAATTATCCGGGAGCTTCAGACTGTCTTCGGAATTGTCGGGATCTGTCCGGTTGTTAAAGCGCCTCTGGGGACGCCCGAGGAGATTGCACCACATGTCGTTTCCTTTCTTTCAGAACTGTACCACCTGAAGATTGATGACCGCTGGCGTGAAAAGCATGGCGAGCAGCTGGACGGATCGGCGGAGGGACTTTCGTTCAAGGTTCACTGCAGAAGGGCCAACAAACAGTATCCTGTTGCCTCTATGGACGTCAACGCCTATCTTGGGGAAAAGATTCTTGATGCATTTCCAGGACAGATTCGTGTTGATGTGCATGACCCGAAGGTGATGGTGTATGTTGAGCTTCGCGATGAGGTCTACATCTATTCGCAAGTACTTCCGGGCCCGGGTGGCATGCCTCTCGGGACGAATGGCTCTGCCATGCTTTGCCTGTCCGGTGGAATCGATTCACCCGTTGCGGGATGGATGATTTCAAAGAGGGGCGTTACGATCAATGCGACTTATTTTCATGCACCGCCGTATACCAGTGAGCGGGCAAAGCAGAAGGTCGTGGATCTTGCGAGGATAATATCCAGATACACAGGTCCGATCAGGCTTCATATTGTGAATTTTACGGATATCCAGCTGGCGATCTATGAAAAGTGCCCGCACGATGAACTGACCATCATCATGAGAAGATACATGATGAGAATTGCAGAGCATTTCGCGAAGGAGGATGGCTGCCAGGCGCTGATTACGGGAGAAAGCCTCGGACAGGTTGCAAGTCAGACAATGCAGAGTCTTGTCTGCACAGATGATGTCTGCAGTATGCCGGTCTTCCGCCCATTGATCGGATTTGACAAGCAGGATATTATCGACCTTTCACTGCAGATCGGGACGTATGAGACCTCAATTGAACCATACGAGGACTGCTGTACGATCTTTGTGGCAAAGCATCCTGTTACGAAACCGAGACTGGATGTCATCAGGCGTTCGGAAATGAAGCTGGCGGATGGAATCGATGAGCTGATGAAAAAGGCTTTGGAGACGGCAGAAGTGATCGAAGTGAAAGCGTAATCCACGAGCTGAAGCTGGAAAAAAGTCTGAAAGACAAGGATGAAATAAAAAAGCCTCTGCATCTGCAGAGGCTGCGAAGGCAGGATGTGACGACCGAAAGTTAGAGAAGCTGGTATTCTCACTGAACCATATACGGCTTCAATACTTCAAGAATGCTGTCGAGATTGTCTTCGGCATGAATACTGAGATCGATCGGCTTTGAGAGATCCAGGCTGAAGATGCCCATGATTGATTTGGCATCGATGACATATCTGCCGGAAACCAGATCAAAGTCGTTATCGAACTTTGTAATATCATTCACAAAAGACTTGACTTTATCAATCGAATTCAGAGAGATCTTTACTGTTTTCATAATTCTGTATCCTCCCAATAAGCAATAGGCCCTCTGTTCTGAAGGCACTGAATCTGACCATGTGGAATACAGAAGTAGTCTATCGTTTCCAAAATCAAAAGTCAATACAGCAGGAACCGGGTATATGAAACAATTTACAGGAAAAAGAGCAGCTCTCCATAATCTGGGATGCAAGGTCAATGCATATGAGACAGATTCAATGGCAGCGCTGCTGAAGAAAGCGGGTTTTGAGATTGTACCGTTCTCCGAGCCGGCAGATGTCTATGTGATCAATACGTGCTCTGTTACCAACATTGCAGACCGAAAAAGCCGGCAGATGATTCACCGGGCAAGAAAAATGAATCCCGGGGCAGTCGTGATTGCTGCAGGCTGTTACGTACAGACTGCAATTGATAAAACAGGTCTTCAGATTGATGCGGATATCATTCTCGGAACAGGACGAAAGCAGGATATTGTTCATGAAATCGAACGATTCGAAGAGCGAAGGGAGACAAAGTCCCGTGAAGAGGCGCCGGAAAGGCTGCCCGAAACGGGGAAGCAGTGCAGGATGAATCTGTCAGCTCAATCTGTGGTGGATGTCGCAGACCTGAGAAAGCTGGAAAAACCAGAGAAGCTGGCGCTCCCGAAAGTAGAGGGACATACCCGCGCATATATAAAAGTACAGGATGGCTGTGATATGTATTGCAGCTATTGCATTATTCCATATGCTCGCGGACATGTCCGCTCCAGAAGCATGGACGACATTGTCCAGGAGCTGACCCATCTGGCAGAGGAGGGAACCAGCGAGGTTGTCCTGACCGGCATCCATCTTTCTTCCTACGGAGTAGACTTTCCGGAATCCGACGGGAGCACCTGGCAGGAACGGTCAAGGCTGATTGAGCTGGTTGAGCGGGTCGCCGGAATTGCCGGGATTGAGAGAATACGGCTGGGGTCGCTCGAACCCACGATCATTACGGAGGAGACGGCAGCGCGGCTGTCGCAAATCGGAAAACTTTGTCCACATTTTCACCTTTCTCTGCAGAGTGGATCAGACACTGTATTGAATCGTATGAATCGACACTATACAACAAAGGAATACAGCCGCTGTGTGTCTATTCTGAGAAAATACTTCGACAAGCCGGCACTGACGACGGATATCATCGTTGGCTTCCCACAGGAAACAGAGCAGGAATTTCTGGAAACGGTCGAATATCTCCGGAAGATTCAGCTCTATGAGACGCATGTTTTCCGTTATTCGCGAAGAGCAGGGACGCGGGCAGATCGGATGGAAGGACAGATACCGGAGGTGGTCAAAGCAAGACGGGCACAGGTGCTTGAGAACTTGAACAGGAAGAATCAGATCTCATTTATCGCTGGAAAGGATGGCGCAAGAGCAGAAGTTCTTGTAGAAGAACGCTATGATGCAAGTGTACCGAATGCGGCGCAGCAGGAGACGAAGCTGTTGCGGGGTATGGAGGCGGCCGTGAAGCTGATTCCGGATCTGGAGAGTCCGGCTGACGGGAACATTGTCTGGTATGCGGGGTATTCAAAGGATTACATCCGGGTTGCTGTTCCGGCTACAGTCGATATCCGGGGCAGGATTATCCGAGGAAGTCTTGCTGTTGAAAGTTCAGCACTGTTAGTATAGAATAAGTTCAGCTTAGTATGATATCGGCACGCAGCGGCGTGCAAGGGCAGAAAGATATGGCAGATATTTACAGCACTCAGTACTTTAATGTTGACAATGACCCGGAGATGAAGGTCAAAAAGGTTCTTGAGCTTGTGTACAATGCGATGACAGAGAAGGGGTATAATCCGGTCAATCAGATTGTCGGATATATCATTTCCGGAGATCCAACGTACATTACCAGCCATAAGAATGCCCGCAGCATGATCATGAAGGTGGAGCGTGATGAGATTGTGGAGGAGCTGCTGAAGGAATATATCCGCAATCAGTCATGGAAAAGTGGTTCATGATGGCAGCGGCAGGGAGTGTCCGGGCACTGGGACTGGATTTCGGAGCAAAGACGGTGGGCGTTTCGGCCTCAGATGCGCTTGGCGTCACAGCCCAGGGGCTTGAGATTATTCGAAGGAAGAGTGAAAACAAGCTGCGTCAAACGCTTGCAAGAATTGATGAGCTGGCCAGGGAAAGAAGAGTGGAAGTCATTGTACTTGGCCTTCCGCGTACAATGGGCGGAAGGGTTTCCGAGCGGACGTACCGGACGCTGATATTTGGGGAGATGGTTCGGAAAAGGACAGATCTTCCTGTCGTATATTGGGACGAGCGGCTGACAACCGTCGCAGCTGACCGGACGATGCAGGCGACTGAGGTGGCGGAGCAGGACCGGAAGACGTACGTGGATGAAATTGCGGCGATGCTGATCCTGCAGGGTTATCTTGATTGCGTACATTCTTCCGGAAACGTTCCCGAAACAGATGCCGAAGCTCTGATTGCAGAATATGAGACAGAACATCCCGGGACTGTGGCATAAGCGGGAGAGAAGGACAGGGTACAGGGCATGGAAAAGATTTGTTTTACACCGCCTGACGGGAGTGAGGCGGTCTGGTTTTATGTACTGGAGCAGACCAGAATCGGTGGACACAATTATATTCTTGTGACAGATTCCGAGGAAGGAGATGGGGAAGCTTACATCATGAAGGACATCTCAAAGGATGGGGACGAAGAGGCATCCTATGAGTTTGTTGACAGCGATCAGGAGCTTTCTGCTGTCTCAGGAGTTTTTTCGGAAATGCTGGAGGACACAGACCTGGTCTGAGCGGCAAAAGGTACTTTTGACACTCAGATCACAGTATGAACAAGAACGAACAAGAACAATCAAGAACAAATAAGAACGAATAAGGAGGATTCATTGGGACACACAACCAGTAAGTTAAAGGTAATTCCGCTCGGCGGCCTCGAGGCCATCGGCATGAATATTACCGCGTTTGAGTATGAAGACAGCATCATTGTCGTGGATTGCGGCCTCGCATTTCCGGAGGATGACATGTACGGCATTGATCTGTGTATACCGGATATCACCTATCTGCTTGACAATGCAGCAAAGGTGAAGGGGTTCGTGTTCACGCACGGACATGAAGATCACATCGGAGCACTCCCGTATATCCTGAAGCAGCTGAATGTTCCAATTTATGCGACAAAGCTGACGATGGGGCTGATAGAGCTGAAACTGACAGAGCATGATCTGATCAGGACGACAAAGCGGAAGGTTGTCCATCCGGGCCAGTCGATTAACCTGGGAAAGTTCCGGGTGGAGTTCATCAAGACCAACCACTCGATTCAGGATGCAGTGGCACTTGCGATCACCTGCCCTGCCGGAACCGTCATCCATACAGGAGATTTCAAGGTGGATTTCACGCCTGTCTTTGGGGATGCGATTGATCTTCAGCGCCTTGGCGAGATCGGGAAAAAGGGTGTACTTGCTCTTATGTGCGATTCGACCAACGCGGAACGGCCGGGCTATACGCCGTCCGAGAGCACGATTGGAAAAGCGTTCGATCAGATATTTGGCGAGCATAAGAGACAGCGGTTGATTGTTGCGACTTTCGCATCCAATGTGGACAGGGTCCAGCAGATCATCAATACCGCCAACAAGTACGGCAGGAAGGTTGTCATCGAGGGACGTTCGATGGTGAATGTGATCTCTGTCGCGGAGGAGCTTGGGCGTATCACCATTCCTGAGAACACACTGATCACACTGGATGAGATGAAGAACTATCCGGATGACAGGATTGTTCTGATTACAACAGGCAGCCAGGGAGAGTCTATGGCGGCACTTTCCAGGATGGCAGCCGGTCTGCATAAGAAAGTGCAGATAAAGGCCGGAGATTTGATTGTCTTCTCTTCAAACCCGATTCCGGGTAATGAGAAGTCTGTCTCGAAGGTGATGAACGAGCTGTATGAGAAAGGCGCCGATGTGATCTTCCAGGATACGCATGTATCGGGGCATCCATGCCAGGAGGAGATCAAGCTGATCTATTCACTCGTAAGGCCTCAGTTCGCGATCCCGGTACATGGGGAAGTCCGCCACAGGGTTGCGCAGGCGAAGGTCGCCCGGCTTCTCGGATATGATTCGAAGCATATCATCATGATGCACAGTGGCGATGTCCTGGAGCTTTCTGACAACCATGCAAACATTGCAGGGCATGTCCAGAATGGCCCGATTCTTGTAGATGGACTGGGAGTCGGTGATGTAGGCAATATTGTCCTGAGGGACAGACAGCGGCTTGCGGAGGATGGCATCATCATGGTTGTGATGACACTAGGCTCAAGGAGCCGGGAAATCCTGGCAGGACCGGATATTGTTTCGCGGGGATTTGTCTATGTGCGGGAGTCTGAGGAACTGATGGACGAGGCTCAGGAGGTTGTAGAGGACGCTGTGGAGAAGTGCCTGAAGGGGAAGTCTTCCGACTGGGGCAGGATCAAGACAGCGGTCCGGGATGACCTTGGGGATTTCATCTGGAAGCGGACAAAACGCAATCCGATGATTCTTCCGATTATTGAGGAAGTCAGTGAGTGATGCAGTCAGACGAAGAAGTTCAGAAGTATACAGATGCACTCCTCGGCGCCATTAAGAACAGTCAGGCATATACAGACTATACCGCGGCGCTGGAGGAGATTCTGAAGTATCCGGACAGAAAACAGAAGGCTGACCGGTTCCGCCGGGAAAACTATATTGCCAGAAACTATTCGGGGGATGAGGCTGCCGGAATGCGTGATGAACTCTACCGGCAGCGCCAGCAGCTTCGCCTGGATCCGGTCTCGGATCGTTACCTGAATGCCGAGCTGGTCTTATGCAAACTCCTGAAGAAAAGTGCGCTTCAGATTCTGAATGTGGCGGAGATTGATCTGTCAGGGATGGATGATATCCTCTGAAAAGCATGGGATGCGTATTTTCAGGTTGAGTGATGAACAAAATCATGATGGAGGTGGAAGCTTGCGGGAGCGGATCTCTGCATATCTTCATTCCCTGAGCTGCGGCCAGGGAGCCTATCTTGACAGCATACGACAAAAGGCGGAGGCCGGAGGCGTTCCAATCATCAGAATTGAGATGGAGAGCTTTCTGGCCTCATTTCTTGAGCTCGTGAAACCTGCGGCGATCCTTGAAGCCGGGACAGCGGTGGGCTATTCTTCCATGTTGATGGCAAAGCTGACCGAGATAAGCGGGTGCCGGATTGATACGGTGGAAAAAGATGACAGCCGTTTTCGCGAGGCATGTGACAATATCAGTGCTTCTCCATGGAAAAACCGGATTCATCCGATTCACGGGGACGTTCAGGATGTGTTTCATTCTCTTGTAACAGAGGGAAAGAAGTACGATTTTATCTTCATGGATGCGGCAAAAGGGCAGTATATACACTACCTGCCTGATGCGGCAGCGCTTCTTCGAACAGGCGGCGTTCTGGTATCCGACAATGTCCTGCAGGATATGACAATCCTGGACTCTCATTTTGCGCTTGAGCGCAGGGAACGGACGATCCATAAAAGGATGCGGGATTATCTCTATGAGCTGACGCACCATCCTGGACTGCTTACAACAGTTGTACCCATCGGGGATGGCGCGGCAGTGACGATCAGGAAAGAGGATTATGCATAATGAGAATAATATGCCGGAGCTTCTCGTTCCGGCATCCAGTCTTGAAGTTCTGAAAATTGCTGTTATCTATGGGGCTGATGCAGTCTATATCGGTGGGGAGGCGTTCTCACTCCGTGCAAAGGCGCATAACTTTTCAGACGCGGAAATGCGGGAAGGAATCCGTTTCGCTCACGAGCGAGGCGTGAAGGTCTATGTCACGGTGAATATTATCGCGCACAACGAAGACCTTCAGGCGCTGGATTCGTACCTCCTGGAGCTGCAGGATATAAAGCCTGATGCGCTGCTGGTCGCGGACCCCGGTGTGTTTATGAGATGCAGGAAGCTGTGCCCTCAGATTCCGATCCATATTTCCACCCAGGCAAATAATGTGAACTGGGAGACATTTTTGTTCTGGCACAGCCTTGGCGCAGAACGCGTGGTCTGTGGAAGAGAATTATCTCTGGAGGAAATTCGGGAGATTCGTGAACACATTCCGGATGAACTGGAGATAGAAGCATTTGTGCATGGCGCCATGTGCATCTCTTATTCCGGGAGGTGTCTGTTATCCAATTTCCTGGCAGGCAGGGATGCAAACAGGGGAGAATGTTCCCACCCCTGCAGATGGAAATACGCGATTGTGGAGGAGACAAGACCGGGTCAGTACATGCCGGTATATGAGAATGAACGGGGAACTTACATCTTCAACTCGAAGGATCTCTGCATGGTTGAGCATATTCCGGACATGATTCATGCCGGAATTGACAGCCTGAAGATCGAAGGACGGATGAAAACAGCCCTTTATGTTGCGACGGTAGCACGTACTTACAGGAAGGCGCTGGATGATCTGAAGGCGGGCAGGGCTGTCTATGAATCAAACATGGACTGGTATCGGGAAGAGATACGGGACTGTACCTACAGGGACTTTACAACCGGTTTCTTTTACGGAAAACCAGGAACAGATGCTCAGGTGTATGGGAGCAATACCTATATTCGCAGCTTCATATATCTGGGATGGGTCAGGAAAATCCTGGAAATCGACCAGAAGCAATATGTTGTGATCGAGCAGAAAAACAAATTCTCTGTCGGCGACAGAGTTGAATTAATGAAACCGGATGGCAGGGATGTCAGTGTGACAGTCGAGGAAATCCGGGATGAAAATATGATGGAAATGGGGAGTGCGCCGCACCCGTTGCAGAAGCTGTATGTCAGGCTGTCCGGTGACGCAGAGACGTATGATATTCTGAGAGTTCAGGAGAGTGATGGACTGCGGACATGAAAATTTCAGTGCTGCGGCTAGAAGAAAAGATTCAGCAGGAAGACGAATGCTGCCTGGGAAGGGCTGATTCCGCCGAAAAATGGACATCCGATCGGACAGAATCGATGAAGGTGGGGCGGGCATTGCTTCGGAGAGCAGCTTACAGGTTCCTGCTCCGCGAGATCATGACGGCCTTCCCCGGCCTTGAGAAGGAATATGGGGGATGCCGGCTGCTGACAGATCGCGGACTGGCCGGAAGCGGTGATGAATCATCAGTCATCCCGTTCATGAAAGATGTGTTGGGAAAGCCTTATCTGCCCGGGCATCCGGAGATTCTGTTTAATCTCAGTCACAGCAGGAATGGCTATGCGGCTGTCGTTGTATCAGATTCCGCAGAGGCATCTGCCGTCGGAATCGACATCGAGGCGCGGTTTCCTTATCGGGAGCTGCTTGCACGTAAGATATGCAGTGAGTCTGAGAATCGTTTGCTCCTGGAGGCATCCTCGGCAGATGAAAAAAAACGGCTGCTGAATCTGTTCTGGAGCCGTAAGGAGGCAATTCTCAAGTGCGAGGGGACAGGCATCCGTCAGGATCTTCGTCTTGTTGATACCTTCCGCTTTTCCAGAAACTGTGAGCTGCACGAAGAGATGAATGAGGCGTATACTCTTGTGACATGTGTAAAAATCATCCGGAAGACGGGAGAAGAGGGCAAGCGTCCGGATTTGTCATGACAGCGTAATAGAGCTGCGGGCGTACCGGTTACGGGAGACTTCCTGAACAGCATTCCTTACCTGCAGGGCCAGAATTCCCTCCATGAGCTGTGACATTGTCAGCCCTGTTTCTTCAAGCAGCTGGTCAACACCTTTTGCATCCAGTTCAAGCTTCTGGATAATCAGTTGTTCCACCTGTGTGAGGCCGGCGTGTGTTGTGGAATGCCGGGAGCAGGCAGGATCATCGTTTGAATCCGAATGCCGATTCTCGTTCTCAAGGGGGTTGTAGGTTACGCCGTTTCTCTGACAGACCTCCTCCAGAAACTGTTCCACGGATGTCAGGATGCCTGCCCCCTGTTCGATCAGATGATTGCAGCCATAGCTCAACTCATCACCGAATCTTCCAGGAACTGCATAGACATCCTTTCCCTGATCAAGCGCCAGATCGACTGTGATCAGAGAACCGCTTTTCTTTCTCGCCTCTACAACAATGACGGCATCCGCCAGCCCGCAAATCAGCCGGTTCCGGATTGGAAAATGGCTGGGAAGCGGTGGGGTAGCCGGCCCGAATTCCGAAATGATCCCGCCGCTGTCTGGCAGACTTCTGTACAGGCGGCTGTTCTCCGGCGGGTAACAGATATCTGCTCCGCTTCCCAGGACCGCAAAGCTTCTGCCGCCCTCCTCAATACAGGCTTTCTGAGCCATGCCATCGATTCCGGCGGCCATTCCGCTGATTACCTGGACTTTGTATCTGGCAAGCTGAGCGCCCAGATATGCCGCTATCTTTGCCCCGTAGTGGCTGCATCTTCTTGCTCCGATGACTGCTACCGATAAAATGTCCGGATCCGGCAGATCTCCTTTATAGAACAGACCATGCGGACAATCCAAAAGCTCTCTCAGCTTTTGTGGAAAGTGACGGTCATCCCGCTGGCAGAACTTCAGTCCCTTCTGCTGGAGAAGATCTGCACTTTTCTTCAAACTGCAGGACTCTTTGTAAGAGATCAGTGAGCGAACCCATTTTTGCCGCAGCTTTTGAAATGGTGCCATGGCTGACAGGGGAGCTTCATATACTTCCCGGGGAGAGCCGAAATACCGGATTAAGGCAAGTATTTCATTCCTTGTCAGAATCGGGCATGAGCAGAGCCATTGCCAGTACAGATCGTCGCCTGGCTGAGAGCCGGCTTGCTGGCAGCCGCTTTTTTGATTGCAGCCGTTGTTAATATATGGTCTTTCATGTAAATGCGTTTTGGCTGTTGCTTCATATAGTGGAGACTCTTTGGATTGTTTCATGATGCATCCCTTTCCACCGAATAGTTATCGTTCCTGACATTCATATCATCTTTATAATGAGGAAACTGTCTGCTGCTCAGTTCCTCAGTGCATCATCCCAGTATCTTCTGTCAACTGCACGAAGTGAAACTGCTTCTGAGAGATGTCGGTGCAGAATCTGCTCTTCTTCGTCCAGATCTGCGATTGTCCTGGCAACCTTCAGAATCCGATTATAGGACCTGGCGGTCAATGACAGAGAATCGTAAACCTTCGCCATCCAGCGTTCCTCTTCCTTTGTCAGGCGGCAGAATCGTTTCACATCCACTGCGGACAGTTCTGAGTTAAACTGGCAGGCTGAGTCCCGATACCGGGCTCTCTGGCGTTTGTGGGCTCTGTTTACCCGCTCCCTGATCTCTGCTGAGCTTTCTTCTTTTCTTCCGCCTGTCAGTTCCTCAAAAGAGACTCTTCGTGCCTCCACACACAGGTCAATCCGGTCCAGGAGCGGCAGACTGATTCTTGATAAATACTGCTTCACTTCTGCATTGCTGCACCGGCAGACGGAACGATCCGGGAAATACCCGCACCGGCAGGGATTCATCGATGCAACCAGCATGAAACCGGCAGGAAAGGAATAACTGCCCGTTACCCGTGAAATCCGGATAACCCGGTCCTCCAGTGGCTGCCTGAGGGCTTCGATTGTAGCCTTGTCGAACTCCGGGAATTCGTCCAGATACAGAATTCCTCTGTGGGCCAGGCTGACTTCCCCCGGACCGGGAGGTGCCCCGCCTCCGCAAAGGGCAGGCTTTGTCACAGTATGGTGCGGTCCTCTGAACGGACGGACTGTTACGAGCCCTTCGGAAGGCAGTGTCCCGGCGATTGAATGGATCTTCGAGACTTCCAGTACCTCTTCATCCGTCATTTCAGGCATAATTGTTGTCAGACAATGAGCCGTCATGGTTTTACCCGCCCCAGGGGGTCCGATCATCAGCAGGTTATGAAAACCTGCAGCTGCTACCTCGGAAGCGCGTCTGAGAAGTTTTTGCCCTCTAATTTGCGAGAAATCACGGTTCTGTCCCTTTTTCTGCAGGTGCCGAACCTCTTCGATATCCGCCCGCCGTTCATAAAGACTGCCTGGCTTCAGCGCGCCCTGCATGGAAAGATTCATACCTGGCACTTCGGGGGGCCCTGCTGTTGCTGCAAGAAAACATACAACCTGAACCAGTGTCTCGGCTCCAAGTACCCGAACGCCTCGTATCATAGACCCTTCCTCAAGGTTGGCAGCAGGAACAATTACGGTTCCGCATCCACAGGACAAGGCACCTGACACAATTTCCAGGACACCTCGAACAGGATTGAGCCTTCCGTTTAGTCCAAGTTCCCCGACCAACAAGATCCCGCGCGCAGATTCCGGTTTCAATGTTCCGGCAGCAGTGAGCAGTGCAATTGCGATTGCCAGGTCAAAGCTGCTTCCCTGCTTATGGAGGGCAGCGGGTGCCAGATTGACGGTGATGTGGCGAACACCGATCGACAGACCGCTGTTTCGAAGTGCAGACCGGACGCGTTCCGCAGCCTCCTTCGTCTCCGAGGCCAGATACCCAACCATTGTAAAGGTAGGGAGTCCGTCTGCAACATCTGCCTCTACTGTCACTTTTCTGCTTTCCATGCCATTGATGGCTGCTGATAAGACAGTGCTGAACATGTAGGATTCTCCTGTTGAAGAAATGTTTTTCTGCACAGCCTGCTTCACACATTGGAAAAATCAGTATGCGATGGGAAACTGAAGAATAGGCGGCCGGACGTCTATGAAGCGCCTGCAGAATATCAGAGATAGGAAAAGAGACGATTGAAAAAGCGCCGCTATGAAGATGGGGACAGGGTAGCATCCTTCCCGGGGGCTGTCAAACAGATTTTTCCGTACAATTTTTGTGTATATTGTCTCACACATATCCGGGTACAGGTGCTGCAGCGTGACCGGTGCGGTACGGTATTGCTTGCATAAGGGGTGGCTATGGTGTATATTCTGAAAATGTTGTACAGCAATCTGCTCTGAATGGGATACATTATGGCGAAATATCTGGTAATTGTTGAGTCTCCAACAAAGGTTAAGACAATTAAGAAATTTCTGGGTAAGAATTATGAGATCATGGCTTCTACAGGTCATGTCCGCGATCTCCCGAAGAGTCAGCTCGGCTTTGATCCGGAGCATGATTATGAGCCGAAATATATCACGATCCGTGGAAAAGGGGAAGTTCTGGCTGCGCTTCGCAAGGAAGCGAAAAAGGCAGACAAGGTTTTCCTTGCAACGGACCCTGACCGCGAGGGAGAAGCTATTTCCTGGCACTTGCAGGCAGCTCTGAATCTGGACCCGGAAAAGACGAATCGGATTACGTTCAATGAAATTACAAAGTCTGCTGTGAAGGAAGCACTGAAGCATCCGAGGCAGATTGATATGAATATGGTGGATGCGCAGCAGACGCGCCGAATTCTGGACAGGATGGTCGGATATAGAATTTCACCGCTTCTGTGGGCGAAAATCAGAAGGGGTTTGTCGGCCGGGAGGGTACAGTCTGTCGCACTCCGGATTATTGCCAAGCGGGAAAACGAAATCAGTGAGTTTATCCCGCAGGAATTCTGGACACTGGGGGCTGAATTTGCGCTGCCCGGACTGAAAAGCACACTTGAAGCCCAGCTGGCTGGCAAAGAGGCGGGAGGAAAGTATTTCAGAATAAGTCTCGCAAGCGGGGAGCAGACCGCCGCAATCAGAGAGACACTGTCTGGTTCTTCATTCTGTGTCAGTGCCATTAAAAAGGGAGAGCGTACCAGAAAGGCGCCGCTTCCATTTACAACCAGTACACTTCAGCAGGAGGCCGCAAAATCTTTAAACTTTCCAACTCAGAAGACGATGCGCCTTGCGCAGCAGCTTTATGAGGGCGTTGATCTTGCCGGTTCTGGAACGGTCGGCCTGATTACGTATCTGAGAACGGATTCGACCCGTATCTCTGAGGAGGCCAACGACGCTGCGGCGGTTTATATCTCCAGTCATTATGGAGAAACATTTTTGTCTGAAGAACTAAGAAACCGCGTCAGCCATTCGAAGGAAGAGGCAGCAGGACAGAAGAATGTGGCAGGAAAGGTGCAGGAGCCTTCCAATAATGGCGTACATATTCAGGATGCTCATGAAGCCATCCGTCCCTCCGACATCAGCAGGACGCCGTCTGAAGTGAAAGAAGCGCTGACAAGGGATCAGTTCCGTCTGTATCAGCTGATCTGGAAACGGTTTGTAGGAAGCCGTATGGCGCCGGCAAAATATGAGACGCTTCAGATCCGGATTGCTTCAGATGAAGTGGCGGAAAGTGACGTTATGAGGAGCGGTGCACAGAAGCACGCTGGAGAGAATGAAGAAGAGCCGCAGGGCAGTGGCTTCTGCCGCTATATCTTTACGACGAGTTCCAGCCGGATCCTGTCGGAGGGCTATTTGTCTGTCTATACAGAGACAGAAGAAGAGAAGAAGGGACAGCCCGTTCTGACTGAAAAGCTATCAGAGGGAGAACAGCTGGAGCTGTCAGGGATGAAGGGGGAGCAGCATTTCACACAGCCACCTGCGCACTACACAGAAGCTTCTCTGGTTCATGCCCTGGAGGAACTTGGGATTGGGCGACCGTCCACATATGCCCCAACCATCACAACGCTCCTTGCGAGACATTATGTGACAAAGGAGAAAAGAAACCTTTATATTACAGAGCTCGGAACGGCAGTTGATGACATTCTCAGGAAGTCTTTTCCGGAGATTGATAATGTCCAGTTTACAGCCTACATGGAATCCATGCTTGACTCTGTCGCGGAGGGGAGAACAGACTGGAAAACAATTCTGCGTAATTTCTACCCGGATCTCGACAAGGAGGTTCAACATGCCGAGGAAACCTTGTCGAAGGTGAAAGTTGCCGATGAGGTGTCGGATGTCATCTGCGACAAGTGCGGCCGGCACATGGTTGTGAAATACGGGCCGCATGGAAAGTTCCTGGCATGCCCAGGGTTTCCAGAGTGCAGGAATACAAAGCCTTATTTTGAGAAAGCAGGGGTCCCCTGTCCGAAGTGTGGACAGGATGTGGTCATCAGACGCTCAAAGAAGGGCAGAATATTCTATGGCTGTTCGAACCCAGAGTGTGATTTTATCTCCTGGAACAAGCCTTCAACAATTAAGTGTCCGGAGTGTGGCAGCTATATGGTCGAGAAGGGAAACCGTCTGCTCTGCTCCAACCAGACATGTGGGTATATTCTTCCAAAGAAGACAGAAGATAAAGACAACAAATAATTATTATTTGAAAAACCAGATAATCTATTGTAATTATTAGAATTGTCTGTTAAAATCTCTTCGACAAGACGATGTGCACGGAAGCAGCGCTTTCCGTTCAGGAGGGAAATCATGAGTGTTGAGTTACTAGATAAAACAAGAAAGATCGGACAGCTGCTTCATAACAACAGCTCAAGCAAGGTTGTCTTCAATGATATCTGCGCGGTGCTGACGGACATTCTGGAATCGAATGTCCTTGTCATCAGTCGTAAGGGAAAGGTTCTGGGGGTCGGGCTCTCGGATCATATCGAGGAATTGAACCAGTTGATTGTTGATCATATTGGGGATTTCATAGACGAGATGCTGAATGAGCGCTTCCTGAACATTCTCTCGACGCAGGAGAATGTGAATCTTGAGACGCTGGGCTTTACAGGAGAGAATCTTCACAAGTTCCAGGCAATTGTCAACCCGATTGAGATTGCGGGAGAACGCCTTGGAACTGTTTTCATGTACCGGATCGACAAGCCATTTGAGATTGATGATATCATCCTTGCGGAATATGGGACAACCGTTGTCGGTCTGGAGATGATGCGCTCTTTGAATGAGGAAAGCGCAGAGGAAAACAGGAAGGTACAGATTGTCAAGTCTGCAATCAATACGCTGAGCTATTCAGAGCTGGAGGCGATCGTACATATTTTTGATGAGCTGGGAGGCTCAGAAGGAGTGCTGGTTGCGTCCAAGATTGCAGACAGAGTCGGCATTACGCGCTCTGTCATCGTGAATGCGCTCCGGAAGTTTGAGAGTGCAGGCGTTATTGAGTCAAAGTCTTCCGGCATGAAGGGAACCTATATCAAGGTACTGAACGATGCCGTGTATGATCAGCTCAAGGAGATCAAGAAAACGAAGAAACTGTAAAACTGAAAAGAGCAGCAGACGGACTCCGGAGAGACCTGCAGAATGCAGGGGCTCTCCGGAGTTTTTCTATGTGTAATTTAGAATGAAGATAATTAGAGAATATTTGAGAATAATAGAGAATATATGCAATATACGCTGAAATATCAAAAATAAGGATACTTGCAATCTTCGCTGATTTTGTTATTATAGGCAATGTGGTTTAGCACTCGAATATAGTGAGTGCTAGCAAAAATGATATCGAAGTAATGGAAACAAAAGAATGTGTCAGGAGGTATAGGTTATGAAACTCTATCCGTTGGGTGACAAAGTTGTCCTGAAGCAGCTTGAAGCTGAGGAGACTACAAAATCTGGAATCATTCTGGCAGCTAAGAGTCAGGAGAAGCCGCAGGAGGCAACCGTTCTTGCAGTCGGCGACGGGAAGGTCGATGGCAAGGAGATCGCGATGACGGTGAAGGAAGGCGACAAGGTTGTCTATTCCAAATACGCCGGTACCGAGGTCAAGCTTGGTGAAGAGGAGTATGTGATCTGCAAGATGTCCGATATTCTTGCAAAGGTTGAATAATAGACTGATCGCGGCTTGAAAGGACATTAAAGGAGGATTAAAACAATGGCAAAGGAATTGAAATATGGAGATGACGCCCGTGAGGGACTGAGAGTTGGCGTTGATAAGCTGGCTGATACTGTTCGTGTTACGCTCGGGCCGAAGGGTAGAAACGTTGTTCTGGACAAGGAATACGGCAGCCCGGTGATTACGAATGATGGTGTCACGATTGCGAAAGAGATCGAGCTGAAGGATCGCTTTGAGAATATGGGTGCTCAGCTGATCCGTGAGGTTGCTTCCAAGACGAACGATGTTGCAGGTGATGGCACGACCACAGCAACCGTTCTTGCTCAGGCAATGGTTCATGAAGGCATGAAGAACCTGGCTGCAGGGGCGAACCCGATCGTCATGAAGAAGGGTATGAAGAAGGCAACCGATGCGACCGTAAAGGCGATCAAGGAGATGAGCCAGAAGGTAAAGGGCAAGGAGCAGATTGCGAAGGTCGCTGCTGTTTCTTCCGGAGATGAGCAGGTTGGCGAGATGGTTGCTGACGCGATGGAAAAGGTTTCGAAGGATGGCGTCATCACCGTTGAGGAATCCAAGACCATGCAGACAGAGCTGGATCTGGTTGAAGGAATGGAGTTTGACAGAGGATATCTTTCCTCCTATTTCGCAACCGATACCGAGAAGATGGAAGCCAACCTGGACGATCCGTATATCATGATTACGGATAAAAAGATCAGCAATGTTCAGGATATTCTCCCGCTGCTCGAGCAGATCGTGCAGGCTGGCAAAAAGCTGCTCATTATTGCGGAGGATGTTGAAGGCGAGGCCCTTACAACCTTGATTCTTAACAAGCTGAGAGGAACCTTCTCAGTCGTTGCCGTCAAGGCGCCGGGATATGGCGACAGAAGAAAGGATATGCTGCAGGATATCGCAATCCTGACAGGCGGTACAGTTATTTCGGATGATCTTGGGATCGAACTCAAGAGCGCGACAATCGATATGCTTGGCAGAGCAAAGAGTGTGAAGGTCACGAAGGAAAACACTGTCATCGTCGATGGAGAAGGCGACAAGAACAAGATTCATGAGAGAGTAGACCAGATCAGAGCACAGATTGCAGAGACGAAGTCTTCCTTTGACAAGGAAAAGCTTCAGGAGCGTCTGGCGAAACTGGCCGGCGGCGTTGCAGTTGTCCGTGTCGGAGCGGCTACCGAGACAGAGATGAAGGATGCCAAATTCCGTATGGAGGATGCACTGAATGCAACCAGGGCGGCTGTTGAGGAAGGAATCGTTGTCGGCGGCGGTGCTGCACTGATTCATGCGGCGGCGAAGGCAGCAAAGGAACTGGAAGGACTGACAGGAGATGAGAAGACGGGTGCTCAGATTGTGCTGAAGGCTCTTGAGGCACCGTTGTTCTACATCGCAGAGAATGCTGGCCTCTCTGGTGCGGTTGTTGTCAATAAGGTCAAGGAGTCTGCTGATGGGATCGGCTTTGATGCATACAATGACAAGTATGTTGACATGATCGAGGCTGGTATCATCGATCCGGCAAAGGTGACACGTTCCGCTCTTCAGAATGCGGCGTCTGTCTCCTCTGAGCTTCTGACCACAGAGGCAGTTGTCGGAGATATCAAGGAACCGGCTCCGGCTGCACCGGCACAGCCGGCAGGCGGAATGTATTGATCCGTTCAGATCAATTCACCGGCGGCTGACGAAAGGACGCCTCAGGCGGTATTACGGGCAGGGAATTCCCCTGCCCGTTTTCAAATCAGATAATTAGCACTCAACGGTTGACAGTGCTAACAATCTGTGCTAGAACAAAAACGTAAAGTGATCTGAAGAATTACAATCCCTTACAGGAAAGGGGGCGGGAAGAATGAATATACAGAAATTTACGCAAAAATCCATTGATGCTGTCAATCAGCTTGAAAAGGTCGCTTCTGATTTTGGAAATCAGGAAATCGAGCAGGAACATCTGCTGTATGCACTGCTGCATCAGGATCAGTCTCTGATTGCGGAGCTGGTATCAAAGATGGGAATCGATGAGCGGCTGTTTGATCATGATCTGACACAGCTGATAGAGACACGGCCGAAGGTTTCCGGCGGACAGGCATATATCGGACAGTATCTGAATAAAGCACTTCTTGGCGCAGAAGATGAGGCAAAGAAGATGGGGGACAGCTATGTCGCTGTTGAACATCTGTTTCTCAGCATGCTTGACTTTGCATCACCGTCGATGAGAACATTTTTCCAGAAGGAGAATGTCACGCGGGAGAAATTCCTCCAGGCTTTGTCTACTGTACGTGGCAACCAGGTCGTCAATACGGATACTCCGGAAGATACATACGATGCTCTGGCAAAGTACGGGACGGAACTTGTCGCAAAGGCTAAGCAGCAGAAGATGGATCCGATCATCGGACGAGATGATGAGATTCGGAATGTCATTCGGATTCTCTCGAGAAAGACAAAGAACAACCCGGTTCTAATTGGTGAGCCTGGCGTAGGAAAGACAGCGGTTGTAGAAGGTCTGGCCGAGCGGATCGCAAGAGAGGATGTCCCGGATTCTCTGAAAAACAAGAAAATTTTTTCTCTTGATATGGGAGCACTCGTGGCAGGCGCCAAGTACAGAGGCGAATTTGAGGAACGGTTGAAATCGGTACTGAACGAGGTGTCAAAGAGCGAGGGAGAGATTATTCTTTTCATCGATGAGCTGCATCTGATTGTCGGGGCAGGCAAGACCGACGGCGCTATGGATGCCGGGAACATGCTGAAACCAATGCTGGCAAGAGGCGAGCTCCACTGCATCGGTGCGACAACGCTTGATGAGTACCGGAAGTACATCGAAAAGGATGCCGCACTGGCAAGACGATTCCAGCCTGTGATGGTGGATGAGCCGACCGTGGAGGATACGATCTCCATTTTGAGGGGACTCAAGGAGCGGTATGAAGTCTATCACCATGTGAAGATCACGGATGGTGCGCTCGTTGCGGCGGCAACGCTTTCGCACAGATATATCTCTGATCGGTTTCTTCCGGACAAGGCCATCGACCTGGTCGATGAGGCCTGCGCCCAGATCAAGACAGAGATGGATTCCCTTCCAGCTGAACTGGATGAAATGAACCGGCGCATCATGCAGATGCAGATTGAGGAGACGGCGCTGAAGAAGGAGACAGACAATGCCTCAAAGGAGCGTCTGGCTAATCTGCAGAAGGAGCTGGCAGATCTCCAGGAAAAGTTCAAGGCTGAGAAGGCACAGTGGGAGAATGAGAAGGCTGTCGTCAGCCGCCGCAGTCAGCTGCGCGAACAGATCGAGCAGATAGGCAAGCAGATTGAGGCAGCCAAGCAGAGATCCGACCTGAATGAAGCGGCACGCTTGCAGTATGGGGAGCTTCCGAAACTGAAGGCGGAACTTGACAAGGAGGAGGACAGTCTGAAGAAGAAGGATTTGTCCCTTGTCCATGAGGCGGTAACGGAGGATGAAATCGCCCGGGTGGTCAGCAGGTGGACCGGTATTCCGGTTGCAAAGCTGAACCAGGGTGAGCGGCAGAAAATTTTACAACTCGGGAGTAAGCTCCATGAACGTGTCATCGGCCAGGATGAGGCGGTGACAAAGGTTGTGGATGCGATTCTCAGATCCAAAGCCGGGATCAAGGATCCGACACGTCCGATCGGCTCCTTCCTGTTTCTCGGCCCGACCGGTGTCGGAAAGACAGAGCTTGCGAAAGCGCTCGCACAGAATCTGTTTGATGATGAGAACAATATGGTACGGATTGATATGAGCGAGTACATGGAGAAGTTCTCCGTGTCCCGGCTGATCGGAGCCCCTCCGGGATATGTCGGGTATGATGAGGGCGGACAGCTGACAGAGGCAGTGAGACGTCATCCGTACTCGGTTGTCCTGTTCGATGAAATCGAAAAGGCGCATCCTGATGTCTTCAACATTCTGCTTCAGGTTCTGGACGACGGACGGATCACGGATTCACAGGGCAGGACGGTCGACTTCAAGAATACGATCCTGATTATGACCTCGAACATCGGGTCACAATATCTTCTCAATGGGATTGAGAAGAATGGAGAGATATCGGAGACTGTCCGGTCAGAGGTTGATGCAGAGCTGAAGACACACTTCAGACCAGAGTTTTTGAACAGGCTGGATGAGATTATTCTATTCCATCCGCTGTCGAAGGAAAATATTGGCGGGATCATAGACCTGATGATGAAGGAGCTGAACCGCAGGTTAAAAGGTCAGGGAATAACGCTGAAGCTGACGGACGCAGCGAAGCAGTCTGTCATAGAGGGTGGATATGACCCGGCGTTCGGCGCTCGTCCGCTTCGCAGGTATCTGCAGAAGAATGTAGAGACACTTGCTGCAAAACTAATCCTGCAGGGCGATGTGCTGGACGGAGATACCATCCTTGTGGATGCGAAGGATGGGAAACTCAGCGCAGACGTTGTACATGCTGACAAGGAAGCTTGAAACAGGAAAGATTAAGGAGACTGAAGAACCGGGGATGGCCGGTCACCGGTTCTTCAGCCAGTCGATCAGAATGGACGCTCCGGAAGAGATCACCGCATAGAGCGCAAGTGGAAGAAACGTCGATGCTCCGTGAAGTGATCTGAGATAAAAGGCTGTCGGAAGAGCTGCCTGCAGAGCGGGGACGATCTGGAGGTCAAAAAAGACCGGCGTCAGAAAAAGGCAGCCCATCACGACGATTGGGATGGAGGCGGAGAAAAGCGTCATTTTTCCTGTCAGGATGCGGACCAGATTGCTGAACCCGCAGACCGCAGGAATGTAGAGAAGAAATGGTGCAAGCTCTGACAGGCCGGATCCGACTCCTGAGACGGACAAGGCGATGAAGGCAAAGAGTCCTCCATCCACGACCGGAATCAGGAGATACAGATAGTGAAGCCAGGGCCTGAGTGAAGGAGACAGCCACACGAAGAGCTGCCGCTGGTTGTCCTGCATCAGAAAGAGGCAGGCGGCAAAGCAGATCAGGATCAGCGTGATGGCAAGAAGGCCTCTCAGCGGGGACAGGTAGTAGGTGTTGAGTTCCTGGTCCCGGATCAGGTCGCCATTGAGATAGGAGAGCTGGGAAAAATTGCTGGTAACCAGGGAATGCGAAAGCGCATGATCAAGCCAGGCGTCTCTCTCCTTTTTATCGGTCGAAAAACCATCTGCATGGACATCCATCCATGCTTTCAGAACATATCTTTCAATTTCCGGATAAAGTTTTCCAAATAATTGTTCTTTTTCCAACTTCGTGACGATGTCATTGCTGCCGCAGATGACGCGAATCGCATGTTCCTGCATGCCTTTTTTATCGACCGCCTCAGAATCGGGGGCTCCGATGGCCTGACCGAGGATGCTGAGTGCGCCTCCCGCATCCGTGTCTGAGACAGAAGCATAGGCTGAAAACAGGGCAGAAAGATCCTTTGGGAACAGAAAACCGAGGCGGACATCTCCGTTGTATACGGCCTGTCTGAGCTGTTTTTCATCAGGATACCGGATGTAGCGGACTGCGCTGCTTTGATCAGAACGTGTCAGCTGGGCCATCACCCGGGAAGTCAGTTCGTCCTCCGGCTGACCAGGGCAGAATCCGACGGACAGCAGTGCTGTGCTTTCACCGGGAATCTGGCGTGCCAGCAGGGCGGTCAGCGGGATCAGACACAGAAGAAAAAGAAACAACGGTTTTTTCAGAAAGCGGCGGTTCAAAAGGAATGACCAGAGCAATATTTTTCTGATAGATTTCATGAGTGACTCCATAACAGTTTCTTTTTTCTCAGGCAGGTTGCAAGCAGGATGAAAACGACGGTCTCTGCCAGCAGGGACACAAGCGGAAGCAGGACACTGTTGCCTCGGATCAGGCTCTTTCGCAGGTAAAGCATCGCCTGGCCAGTGGGAAGACAGGGCGACAGAATCCGGATGGCTGACGGAAGGCTGGATAGCGGATAGAAGACGCCTGAGAGGTAAGCCAGCAGAACCGAGACCAGAAACTGGAGCAGAACGCCGGAGATAAGACTGTCGGCGAGTTCATAAAGAAGCAGATCCAGTGCGGCTGCCATCAGGACGACAGGAAACGCCTTCAGGGAAAAGAACAGATAGTTCCGGAGAAATCCGCGCGTCCCGCTGCTCAACTCAGAGAAGACGATTGGCGTCCTTGAAAGCCCCAGCCCGCTCACGGGCATGAAGACCGCCCCTAATAGCAGCATGAATAAAATCAGGGACAGATATTCAGATACAATCTGACTGAATGCATGAAATCCCCGGATATGCAGCAGAATCTCAATGGAACGGTCGGTGCGGATGTAGTTACCGGCACACATAACGCCTGTCAGGAGGACAAGCAGAAGAAACATGGCACAGAGGTAGTAACTCTCAATCGTGAGTGTTCCAGCCGTTTTCATGCGCCGGAGTGTGAACATCTGGCTGCGCGAAAGCAGTTTCCGGATACTCAGATAGAGCAGGTCCGTCTGGGCGTCTGAGATGTCCTCTGCGTTGGTGACACCTGATTCTGTATAAAAGTCTGCAAGAGCATAGGAGGCTGATTCCATCTGGCCGATCATGGAGGAGACGCAGGCAGAAAGTTCACGAATCAGAAGAGGCTCCAGCGATGCCCCTGAATCTGGAAGGATCAGTGTCATTTTAGATGAGACGTCGCCGCGTAGCAGTTTGTCGGTAAGCCCCTCGGGAATGATGATCACAGCACTCAGTTTCCCTTTTTTCAGAGCGCCAATCGCGTCTTCATGGCTGAGCTGCTGAAAACGGACTGCAACCTTGGATGGATCCAGATTCTGGAGCAATTGAATCCCCATTTTCAGATAAGGGGATGAGTCGGAACCGACGATTCCGATGGCTGCCTTGCTGTCCTCGTCACCGGTCATTGTACTGGCAGCTTTTGAAGACTGCAGATAGAGCATAGCCCCCAGGATCAGAGCCAGCAGGAAGGTCATTGCCAGCATGGCTGGGTAGGTACGGAAAACTTTTTTGATCTGAAGTTCGGTATAGATAATCAGTTGTCTCATGTTTTTCGCTTCCGGTCATAGTCAGAGTGCATGAACCAGTTTGCTGATGTCGCCGTCAAATGTATATGGTTTCAGAGAGCCGTTCTTCAGGATGAAGGTCCTGGAACAGGAGACGATTTCCTGAATTTCATGAGAAGCCATGATGACAATGCCGCCCTGCCCGCAGAATCCTTTCAGGTAGTCAAGAATAACCTGCTTGCAGACCAGGTCCAGCGCTGCACCTGGTTCATCCAGAATCAGAATCTTCGGATGATTGGCAACTGCACACCCGATGGAAACCCTTTTTTTCATACCGCCGGAAAGTTTCAGAACCTGGCGGTCCAGAAAGTCACGAACCTGCAGATCTTTCAGTACGCCGGACTGCAGCTCCTGTGAGAGTGTATGACGTCCGCCCGGGTACCACAGGCGCAGGTTGTCTTTTACGGATAGTTCCTCGAGAAGCGGCGTAGTCTGGGGAACGTAACCGACCACATGCGAACGGAGAACAGGACGGCGCAGAAGATCGCCGGTTTCCGGGAGAGAGGGTTCTTCAAGAATAAATTCACCTCCATCAGCCTTCAGTGCACCTGCAAGGATCCCGAGCAGTGTCGACTTTCCGCAGCCATTCTCGCCGAGAATGCCGATCGAGGTTCCTGAGGATGCGGCGAACGTAATATCCTGCAGAACTTCTTTGTGCCGGTAGCTTTTTCGGATATGGGATATCTGGATTTTCATATATGCCTCAGTGACGGTCTTTTAGTGAACGGTGTCCTTCCTACTTTAACATAGAAGGAACAGGGGTGCACACAGGAAAAATGATTTTATCTGTGACAGAATCGTGGGCAATTGTTGGGCACTCTTACAGTTGTAATCCCTGAGTAAGTCTGATATATTGATCGTACTCATCAAGGAGGCAGGTATATGAAGCACAGACGCAGGTTATTCTGGGCATATGCGCTTGCAGCGGTGATTGCCCTTTCATTTGTCCTTCCGGCAGCCATTGCATCACAGCCGGATTCAGAGTCACAGCCGGGAGCTTCTACAGAAAGCACGGAAGAACCCGCAGTGGGGATTGAGACGGAAACAGAGGGGATCTCTCAGGCGATCGGACAGATTCTAGCCAGGGGATATGACCTGACGTTCGATATCAGCCTTGAGGAACCTATGAGGGAAGCTATATCCAGTGCGGCGAAGGGCTTTGATATGTCCTGGGCAAAGGAAGCGGCCTTCACAGGAACATCCTCCGGGAATGATGACGGGGGCATCGATGCATCCGGCACGCTTTCTCTCAACGGAGCCGATCTGTATGATGGGCGTATGTCGGTTGACCTGAATGACCTGATTATTTATCTGGTCTGTCCGCAGTTCCGGAAGACGCCGTTTGCTGTCGATCTGAAGAAGCTGGCGTCAGCAGCTCAGGATGCTGCTGTTCAAACGGCAGGAAAAAGCAACGCCGGAAAGAAGGCCGTGAAAGCCGCAGGAAACTTCAAGGCCAGCTATGTGAAACTTCTCCAGGAGGGAACAGATCTGGTGAAGGATATTCAGCCAAAGGAGCTGACCGCCTTTTCGAAGCGTTATGCGGACGTGTTTAACCAGTATGCGGAGAAGGGTGACCATGAGAAAGTGACCATCACAGCAGGGGCGCTTTCCGAGGCAATCAATACACATACCATCACGGTCGATCGGGATGCAATGTCGAAGATTCTCTCTGCCAGCCGGGATTCGCTTTCAGAAGACAGTCTGATACAGAAGGTATTGAGAAGTGATTTTGCGGTGGATGTCGCAAACACGATCATGACTTCAATCAAAGCAGACGGGCTGTTTGATAAGGAGTCGCTGTACAAGGGATATCAGGGACTTTTGAAAAAGGCAGATGAAGGGGTTCTCTCGAAATGCCCGGGCTTTTCTCTGACGTATGGAATGGACGGCGATGGAAGGCTTGCAAGCCTTGATCTGAGTCTGCTTTATACTGGCGTAGAGGTCAATCTGTTTTCGTTGAAGATGCTGTCGCGCGATACCCATGCGGCGATTCAGTTTGATCTTGGAACGCTTGTATCTGCGCTTGCGGCATCGAAGTTTGGCGGAGACGCAAACGGAGAGACCGGGATCCTTCTGGAAGCTGATACGGAAGAAAATCAGTTCAATGGCACGGCTTCCCTCACAGTTGCTGGTCAGCTGCTGGGTCAGCTGGAGGCGAAGGATTTTGTGATCGATGACGCAGAGCAGGGAAAACTGAACGGAAGTCTTTCCCTTACGGCCGGAGAAGCTGTTTTCGAAGCAGTGTTTTCCAGCCAGAAGGCAGGCGCAGTCAAGGTGACAGGACGGTATAACGGGACAGATTATCTGACAGTCAGTGCCAGCGCAGAGGCAACGGATCATGCAAAGGTCAAGAAAATAAACCGGAAAAAGGCAATGGAGGTGTACGATCAGTCAACCTGGGATGCATATATCAAGGATGCGAAGATCACGAAGATGATCAGAAGGCTGACATCAGGCGGTGTCCCTGACAGTATTATTGATTCACTGACAAGCGGGGAAGCCGTGACAGAGAAGTCAAGGGAGAACACAGTTGAGCACGATGGCACCGGTGAGCTGGAGAATGGTGAAGTCGGCGGTGCGGATATTGGACATAACGAGTAACTGAATAAACGATGGAATGAATAAAAGAAGGGGCATCGGGATGCGTTCAATCCTGATGCCCCTTTCTGTAAGGAGCTGTATTACTCTGCCCATGCAAGGCAGAACTCTTCAAGCTTCTGCCTTGTCTTGTCCGGATTCTTCAGCGGGCTGACAAGGCTGGTGGTGACACTGACGGTGTTGTCGCGCCCGACGAAATGACGGATGCGGTCGATCATCCTGTCTGCTTTTCCGGAGGCGGAGCAGGCGCAGATGACAACCTGCTTTCCGGAAAAAGATTCCTTGTTCAGGAAGGTTTCCAGTGCCGGCGGACAGGTACCAGCCCATACCGGGGAGGCGATGACAATCGTTTCGTAGTCTTCGAGGTTATGCCGAAGTCTCTTGATTCTGGGTTTATAGTGGATGAGAGCCTGAAAACCACCTGCGGCAAGCTTGCGGAAACCCTTTCGAACTGGTTCATGTTCCGGGATCAGCTGCTCCAGGTCAGCACCGGTGATGTCTTTGATCTGGTTGGCAGCGAGTTCTGTATTCCCGTCAAGCGAATAGTAGACGACAAGAATTTTACTCATATGCATATCCTTTCCATGTACAGTGAGCGTGAATTCAGCAGAAACGGTTCAGTCTCGCATCGTATCGGTAATCGATCGAACGCAATTTGTCTTCAACCGTTTTCCTGTCAGCACCGTGGTTCTTGCAGAAGGCATCAAGGTTATGGTAACAGTCTCTCAGCTCCGTATTGACAAAGCTGAGAAGAATCATCGGACTTTCCGGAAGGTCACCCATATGTATTCTCCCCTCATTGATTTAAGAAAGGTTCTCTGGAATGCGGCTGTACGGCCACAAGTATTATAGAGGGAACGAGACGCTCCGTCAATTGTACCTATTCTTGTCAATCGGAGAAGTGGCTGATATACTTTGGGAGAATAATAGATTCAAGGACGATTCCAGCCGCTGTGGCTGGTTCACAGGGACATGTCAGGAGGCGTTATGGCAGGTGTGATGAAACAAAAGACAGATGAGGAAGAGCGGCTGACGAAAGAGGAGGAATTCCGGATTGATCAGAGAATTCGAATCGGTGTTATTCTCGGGGCAGCTCTGATTCTTGCGTATCTGGCATACTGTGCCGTGAAGAAAATCCAGATCGGTGTTGTCTATTATGTGATTGTCGGAGCCTTTATCGCGCTTTACTGGTTGTTTTCGGATGTCATTGCGTTGAAACTCAAGCACGGTTTTGCAGGCAGAACGGCAGTCCAGAAGTCAGCTTATATGAAAATGGCGGCAGTTGATCTTGTCGGAGTGATCGGGCTCGGAATGTTTCTGGTGAGCGGTGTCGGAGATTCGGGCAACAATGGCAATTCTGGGGGCAGCTCTCTGATCGGCGCAGTCATATATCTGGTCTGTTTTATGACAGCAAAGCGTCTGCGCCTGCAGTATGAAAAGGAACCTTCCGAGGATGATGGGGCGAAAACAACAGAAGAAAAGAAGGACGGAATCAATTCGCTGCCAACAGCTGCAGACAGAGAGAGGCGTCATGTGACAACGGCGGAGCGGCTTGCGGCGTTGAATCGGCAGGTTCAGGATGAACACGGTCCCGAGGAACAGTCATCTTCTGCCGGGGAGGATGATGACTGAATATGGATTTATTTGAGTATGCGGCATCGAAAAAGAGGGAATCTTCTGCACCGCTGGCATCGAGAATGCGCCCAAGATCGCTGGATGAGATTGTGGGGCAGGAACAGATCATCGGAAAAGACCGGATGCTCTACCGTGCCATCAAGGCGGACCGGCTGAGGTCGATTATCCTGTATGGTCCGCCTGGAACTGGGAAGACAACGCTGGCGGAAGTGATCGCGCACACAACATCGGCAGCATTTACAACGATCAATGCTACTTCCGCGGGCAAGAAGGATATGGAGGAGGTTATCTCGAAGGCGAAGGAAGCGCTTGGCATGTACGGCAAACGTACCATATTGTTCATCGACGAGATCCATCGATTCAATAAAGGACAGCAGGATTATCTTCTTCCATTCGTTGAGGACGGAACCATTATTCTGATCGGGGCAACGACCGAGAATCCATATTTTGAGGTGAATGGGGCTCTGCTTTCAAGATCTTTGATTTTTGAGTTGAAGCCTCTTTCAAAGGACAACATTGAAACCATTCTGAGGCGCGCGGTTTCCGACCCGGATCGCGGGATGGGAAGTTTTCAGGCGGTTCTTTCAGAGGATGCCTGCAGCTTTCTGGCGGATATGGCAGACGGGGATGCCCGGGCGGCACTGAATGCACTGGAGCTGGGGATATTGACGACAAAGCGGTCCGGGGATGGACAGATTCATGTGACGCTTGAAGTTGCACAAGAATGCATTCAGAAGCGGATGGCAAAGTATGACAAGGACGGCGACCAGCATTATGACACCATATCAGCGTTTATCAAGAGCATGAGGGGGTCAGATCCGGATGCGGCTGTATTTTACCTGGCCAGAATGCTGAATGCCGGGGAGGACATCCGGTTTCTGTCAAGGAGGATCATGATCTGTGCGGCGGAGGATGTTGGCTGTGCAGACCCGATGGCGATCGTTGTAGCGGCTTCTGCCGCACAGGCCGTTGAGCGGATCGGTATGCCGGAATCTCAGCTGATCCTTGCGGAGGCGGCGATCTATGTGGCGACTGCGCCGAAAAGCAATTCCGCCACGGAAGCAATCTTCAAAGCTGAGAAGGCAGCGGCTGAAACAAAGATTACCATTCCATCATATCTGCAGGATGCCCATTATGGCGGGTCTGCCAGGCTGAATCGGGGAATCGGATACGAGTATGCTCATGATTTCCCAAAACATTTTTCTAAGCAGCGGTATCTTCCAGAGGAGCTGGGAGATACCCGGTTTTACCAGCCATCCGGTCAGGGACATGAGGAGATCATCCAGAGATATCTGGACTGGCTGCATGAGGATCTGACGGGAGACAGTACAGGCAGTTATCATCACAAGAGGGAGAATTGACATGGAACATATACTGGATCTGATCAGCAGCTATGTGGCGGAAGCCTTTGAAATTGCAGGATATGACAGAAGCCTTGGAAAGGTAACGGTGTCCAATCGCCCGGATTTGTGCGAGTATCAATGCAATGGAGCTATGGCTGGTGCAAAGCTCTATCACAGACCTCCACTCCAGATTGCGGAGGCAGTTGTCGATATCATTGACGGGATGGATGCATTTTCGAAAGCAGAGGCTGTTCGGCCTGGTTTTATCAATCTGAGCCTATCGCCTTCCTTCCTGAGCAGTTATCTGCAGGAGATGGAGCAGGACGATTATTTCGGTGTGCGCAGGGCAGAGAAACCCGCCATGATTATCATTGACTATGGTGGAGCGAATGTTGCCAAACCGCTTCATGTCGGCCATCTGCGTTCGGCAGTTATCGGGGAAAGCATCAAGCGGACACTCCGTTATCTTGGCAACAATGTTCTGGGTGATGTCCATCTGGGGGACTGGGGCCTGCAGATGGGGCTGATCATCACAGAGGTGCGGCACAGACACCCGGAGCTTCCGTATTTTGATGAAACCTTCACAGGAGAATACCCGAAGGAGGCTCCATTTACGATCAGTGAACTGGAGGAGATCTATCCGGAGGCGACAAGAAAATCGAAGGAAGATGAAGCCTACAAGGCGGAAGCCCTTGATGCCACATATCGTCTGCAGCAGAAACAGAGAGGTTACTATGCCCTCTGGCAGCATATCCTGAATGTTTCCGTGAAGGATTTGAAACGCAATTATGACAGCCTGGATGTCACGTTTGACCTTTGGAAAAAGGAATCGGACGCGCAGCCGTACATTCCGGGGATGGTGGATTATCTTAAAAGAAACGGATATGCACATGTAGACCAGGGAGCGCTGGTCGTCGATGTCGCAGAGGAAGGGGACACCAAGAAAATACCGCCATGCATGATCCTGAAGTCGGATGGTGCGTCTTTGTATAACACAACGGACCTGGCGACGATTGTCATGCGCAGAGAGAAGTGGGATCCGGACGAAATCATCTATGTTGTCGATAAGCGTCAGGAGCTTTATTTCACACAGGTCTTCCGGTGTGCCCGAAAGACGAAGCTGGTGAAGGATGACACAAAACTCGAATTCCTGGGGTTCGGGACGATGAATGGGAAAGACGGGAAGCCGTTCAAGACCCGCCAGGGAGGTGTCATGCGCCTGGAGCTTCTGATCCGGGACATCAATGAGGAAATGTACAGGAAAATCATGGAGAACCATGAGACCGAACCGGATGAGGCACGGAAGACAGCTCAGATCGTCGCTTTGTCTGCCATCAAGTACGGGGATTTATCCAATCAGGCGTCCAAGGATTATGTCTTTGATGTCGATAAGTTTACTTCGTTTGAGGGGAATACCGGGCCATATATCCTGTATACCATTGTACGGATCAAGTCGATTCTGAGAAGATACCTGGCGGAAATGAAGCTGCCGGCGGAAGCAATCAGCCGGTGCAGGATACTTCCGGCAGCAGGGGAAGCGGAAAAGGCGCTCTGCCTGGCGCTGACAGGATTCGCGCCGGCAGTGGAGGAAGCTGGTGCACAGCTGGCTCCGCATAAAATCTGCGGGTATCTGTACCAGCTTTCAAATGAGTTTAACCGCTTTTATCATGAGACACGGATTCTGGCAGAAGAGAATGAGGAACAGCGAAAGAGCTATATTGCTGAGCTGGAACTGACCAGAAAAGTACTGGAACAGGGTATTGATCTGCTGGGATTTTCTGCACCGGATAAGATGTGATCATCATACTCTGAAGAATTCTGGTTCTGAAAAAATTTCTGAAATTCGGGATTGCGTGGAGAAGCAATCTATTTTATACTGTGTCCATGGATGGAGAGACTTCGCAAGGAGTCTCTCCTTTTTGCGCCTATGGGAAGAAACAGCACAGTGTCCGGATCGATGCCCCCACAGACATCTGATACGCGGACCTGACAGAAGGGCAGAAGAAGGAGGAGCCGAATGAGGGAGCAAATGACGACTCTATCAGGACGCTACAGGCTGCTCAGAAAACTGGGGGAAGGTGGTTTCGGAGAAGTCTATCTGGCAGTTGACAGCAGGACGGACCGGTTCTGTGCGGCCAAGAAGCTTTCGGAAGAAAGCGGAGGCTGCTTCCGTGAACTGTGGATGATGAAAAAACTGAGAAATCCGCATTTGCCGCAGATTTATGATGTTCTGGATGAAGGAGAGAGCTGCTGGATGATTATGGAGTATATCCGTGGAATCCGTTTTGACAGTTATCTGGAAGGCGACAGAACACTTCCTGAGCTTCAGACACTTGAAACGGCGATCCAGCTGTCCGAGGTACTCTGCTATCTTCAGAAGCAGGAGCCGCCGGTTTTCCATCTGGATATTAAGCCGGGAAATCTGATCCGTGCCAGAGACGGGACTGTAAGGCTGATTGATTTCGGCGCGGCCTTCTCGAGGCCTTTGCCGATAGCAAATGCGGGAACAATCGGGTATGCGGCGCCGGAACAGTACGAGAAGAACGCTGCAAAAGATGCCCGGACGGATATCTATGGTGTGGGAGCAACCATCTACAGGCTGGTATCCGGAAAGATGTACAGGAAAAACCTGTCGGGAAGCAGGGTACCGGGCTGCGGAGAAGCATTTTCAGAGGTGATTCTGAAGTGTCTTCGGGAACAGCCGGAAGGCCGTTTTCAAAGTGCGGGACAGCTAAGGTCTGCGCTTGTGGCTGTCAGACGATGTTATGGGAGGGAAAAAACAAAGAAACAGCTTCTATCCGCACTTGCATTTATGCTTCCGGCTGCCGCATTGTGTGTGACCGTTTTTCCGGATACTTTGAATGTTTCCAAAGATGAAGGGTGGAGTGTTACGAAACTGCTGGAGGAAGCGAAGGTTTCAACAAAGGGAGAAAGCCAGAATATTTACAGGAAAGCGGCATTCATGGAGCCGGGGAACCCGGAAGTTTATCTTCAGTATCTTCAGGATGCGGGGAGAGATGGTGTGTTCTCGGAGAGTGAGGAGTTGTTTCTCCGGGAGATTCTTCATACGGTTCCGCTTGGCAGTCAGGATACGAATGAGGATAGTCTGAGAATGAACCTTGAAGCGTATGGAAAAACAGCAGCCGAGATCGGAAGGATGTATCTGTATGAATACAGCGGGACAGATGCAAGCCGTATTGCAGGAGGATGGTTTGCAAAGGCGGTGGAAGCGGGGGAGGAGATGATGAATGAGCGAAGCAGGGAAAAATCAGCTGAAAGAAGGACATCGGAAGAGGAAGGATGGCTGAAGGAAGCCCGGTATTGTCTGAAAATGCTGTCTGTAGAGGAGATGGACGGAGCCGGGCAGGATCGGGCGACAGTTCGTATTCTGGACTGGTGGGAGGGCTTGAAAGAAGGAAAGGAGTTTCTCGGCCAGGATCAGAATTCCCTGCTTCACCTGCATAGAATCCGTGACACCATCTGGAAGATCGCCTTTCGGATTGCAGATTTGCGGAAAGCTGGTATTGAGACCGGCCAGATCCGCGAAGAAATTCGGGACCGTATCAGACGGGCAGACCAGCTGGGTCCCGGCACAGGTGATTCAGAGGACTCAGACAGAAAAGAAGCCGTCCGTAAAATTTACGATCAGATCAGGGAAGCAGAACAGACAGCACTTCTGAGACTTGAGGGATGGGAGACGGAGGTTTGAGAGCTGCCTGACAGACTCGCTTTTGAGGAGGAAAGAAATGGGGGATGGAGGCAGCAGCCTCTAGGAGCAGGAACAGGTGGGAAAGGGAGGGTGTCTGGTAGGATAGATGAATCATAAAGCAGGCTTTTATTGTTCCGGTGGTTTCCCTTGCAGGGCAGCACGGACATTCCTGATCTTTGTGCTGGCCCTTGTACTGACGCAGGCGCGTCAGATGGCATTCAGTGCGCATGCAGGTGAATCAAGGCGGATAGAGACAGAAAAGCAGAACGGAGACAGGGCTGGAAAGTCTGGAGAAGCGGATGAACAGGAAGAGGAGCAGACGGAACCGGAGACAGACGACCCGCAGGAAGTTGATGGCGGAGAGACAGAAGTTCCTCAGAAACAGGAAGCGGAGGAGCCGGTCTGGGAGATTGTTCTGTCAGATATCCATCCGGAGGTGCCGGAAGAGGGGCGGGTTTATGATGGAACGGACCAGATTCGCATTGCATTCAGCTGGGATATAAGGAGGAGATGTTCTGAGACTGACACAGATTCTGAAGAACCGTCTGACAATGCGGAGGGAAAGCTGGTACCGCCGAAGGTATCAGTGACATGTGACGCCCGCCTTGAGAGCCCGGATGCAGGGCTGCGAAACGTCCTGTATGATTTCAGAATTTCTTCAGAGGATCCGGAAACGGCAGGCCGAATCCATATTGCAGACGGTTTTACAAAACCGGATCTGGTTGTTGAAGTGAAGAAAAAAGTGCTTTCCGTCACAATTCCGGATGGAAAGAAGGTGTATGGAAAGCCGGCACAGATGGCCTACATCTGGCCTGACGCATCATCCGAGCTTGAAATGAACGCTGGTATGAAGGACGGGGAAGGGGGCACTGTTCCACCGGACAGAATTTTACGGGTAGCGGTGTCCGGCTTTTTGACGGATGAGAAGGGATTCGCTGTCATCCCAGAGAATTTTGAAGCGCCGGAGATCACGGTTGATCAATCGGTGCTTCAGAGTGACAGTCCGATGTACGAGGATGGAAAGGATGCAGTGTATGAGGGGGCACTTGTCATGAAACGAAGGGACGGCCTCTGTCTGACTGGCAACCCGACAGAAAACTATGAGTTTTGTGAGGATGAAAAGAGTCCGCTGTACAGGCGTGGTTCTGTCAGAATCATGCATGAGATGGTAAGGGAAGGGATACATTTTGAAATCGAAGGAGAGAGCATTGTCAGGAGAGATGGGAGGCTGATCATCAGGAAAGGAAGGGGACTGGAGGTCAGAATCAGGAAAAATATCCATTATAACAAAGGATATAAGATTGATGAAATCAATGAGGATGGTACCTTACAGTTCAGACTGACGAAGACAAACCGAAAGGGAGAGCTTCTCGCCAGATCTCTTCCGGTTGAGATTTCCGTGACGACGGACGGGCAGGTGCCACCCGCAAGACTGATCATTACTGATGCGCGCATGACTGATGGGATTGCGTTTACACCGTCAGTCTGCCGAGTCGAAGTGATCCCTCAGCCAGACGACAGAAGCGGGATGAGGAGCGTCAGATACCGGGTAAGGAGGGGCAGTCAGGTGCAGAGAATCCTGCAAGATCCAGGCAGCTGGATTGAAGGACTCCCGGATACTTCGGCAACGCTCAGCCTCCAGGAGGAAGGAATCTGGCAGATTGAGGTGGAATCACAGGATCTTGCAGGCAATGCCGCATTCGTCTGCAGTCCCCCGATCGTTGTTGACCATGAAGACCCTCTGATTGAGGTCGATGGTGTTTCAGATGGAGACGCTTATTCCGGAATCGTGCGGATTGTCTGTTCCATCCGGGATCGCTGGTACCAGAGGGGATCAGCTTCCGTTCAGTTCTCATCGCTGTCAGGCGGAAAGGCTCCGTCAGAAAGCGGCAGGAGAGAATCAGAAGAGGGGGTGGAAATACAGTTTGCAGACTTCGATCATACGAAAGAAGCGGATGCATGGTATCATATGACTGTTTCCGCTCGGGATATCGCCGGAAACGTACGGAAGAAGGAGCTGGTGTTCTGTATCAATCGGAATGGCTCCGTATATGGACTTGCGCCCGAAAGCCAGAGAAAACTGCAGACCTATTATCACAAAGAACCATTTGACGTGGTATTCCTGGAATCCAATATCAGTGATGTCAAGGATGCGATGGTTCTTGTGATGAAGAATGGAAAGAGGACGAAGGCAGGGGCAAGACGAGAGATGCGTTCGAACGCATCCGGGAATACCGGGATACGGCAATATCGTCATGTAGTTGCAGCAGACTATTTTCAGGAAAGCGGTCTTTATGATGTCATACTGATGACCTCGGATCAGGCAGGAAACCGTGCAGACAGCCAGAGGCAGACTCTGCAGGTTCGATTTGCCGTGGACACCGAACCGCCCCGGTTCCTTGTAAGCGGAATCGAAAAGTTCGGCGTATACAGGGCGGATGAGATGACGATTGGAGTGCACGTGCGTGATAATCTGGCGCTCAAGCGTGCAGTTGTATACCTGAACACGGAACCCTTGATGACATACTCAGCCAGGCAGCTTCGGGAGAATGGAGGCAGCCTCAAGGTCACACTGGGCATGAGCCAGCTCTGGCAGCGTCTCCAGATTTTTGCAGTAGATGAGGCAGGCAATGAGGGCTGGTCTGAAGAATATCCTGTTTTCATTAAAAGGGAAGGAAAGATTCCTGAGAAACAAGTTCCCGGAGAAAGTGCGAGGGAGCTGGCTGAACGAAGAATGGGAAGTGAGACCGAAGAAGAGCCGATTTCCAACGAGTGGGATCGACGCAGGCAATTTCAGGCGGAAGAAGGCGCACTGAATAGGGACAAGGTCCGGATCGCTCATGAGGAACGCTATCTGGATGACCGCAGAGAGGAGCGTCGCTGGGCAGGCAGACCAATGATTTTTGCTTTCCCGCTTTTGTCTGCTTGCGGCACAGTATGTCTTCTGGTGATCTGGAAGACAAAAATCAATAGAGAGAGGAAACAAAAATAACAGGGAATATGGACAAAAATTACCGAAGTGCGTTTTTACCGGTACTTCTGTGGCTGTTTGTGTCGGGCATCATGACGGCTGTATTCCAGGCTGCAGCAGAAAAAACAGGAACCCTTCCAGATGTGGATACAGCCGCATCCGGTGCTGCGTCGGCGTTGCTGATTCCTGCTTACCTCTTGATGCTGAAGAGGTGGAAGCTGTCAATTCATTCTAAAGAGAAGAGCGGGCTCCGGAACAGAGGTCCTTGGCTTCTGGCAGCGGGGATCGCCGGGGCGGGTTTATCCTTGCTCTATGGATGGCTGACAGCAAAGATTCATATTTCAGAGTATTTTACAAACGACGTGCAGCGGGCTTATTATTCTGCACCGCTCTGGCAGCAGCTGATCGTTTTTTGTATGCTGACACCTGTATGCGAGGAGCTGCTGTTCAGAGGACTGGTTTTCGGTACCGTTAGAAGGAAAATCTCAGGATGGAGGGCGGCCGTATTAACTTCTGCGTTGTTTTCGGTTCTTCATGGGAACCCGATTCAGATGCTCTATGCGTTTCCGATGGGACTGGTTCTGCAGGTTTTCCTGTACATGGAGGGAGGTCTGGAGGCACCGATTCTCCTGCATATCTGCGCAAACCTGGCATCCGTCCTGACAGAGTACATCCTTCGTTGACTTTTCGGATAAATTCTGCTTATATTTGTAGAAATGCACAAGATGTTGGGTTCAGCCTGTATAAAAAGGAGAGAATGCCATGTATTCGCTTGATGAAGTAAGACGAGAAGATCCGGAAGTTGCTTCAGAAATTGAATCCGAGATTGCCAGACAGAACAGCCATATTGAACTGATTGCTTCAGAAAACTGGGTATCCCATGCGGTAATGGCAGCGATGGGGAGCCCGCTCACCAACAAGTACGCGGAAGGGTATCCGGGGCACCGGTTCTACGGTGGCTGTGAGTGTGTGGATGTCATCGAGAACATTGCCAGGGAAAGAGCAAAGCAGCTGTTTGGCTGCACGTATGCCAATGTCCAGCCTCACTCCGGCGCACAGGCAAACATGGCGGTGGAGTTTGCCCTTCTGAAGCCGGGCGATACGCTGATGGGCATGAATTTATCAGAAGGAGGACATCTGACGCATGGAAGCCCGGCCAATTTTTCCGGTGCTTATTTTCATGTTGTCCCCTATGGAGTCAACGCAGATGGATATATTGATTATGATGAAGTTGAGCGGATCGCGGAGGAGTCGAAACCGAAGCTGATTATTGCGGGGGCAAGTGCATATCCGAGGATCATTGATTTTCAGCGGTTTGCGGAGATTGCGCATCGTGTCGGCGCCTATCTTATGGTCGACATTGCCCATATAGCTGGACTGGTTGCAACGGGACTTCATCCAAGTCCGTTCCCGTATGCGGATGTCGTGACAACGACAACACACAAGACGCTTCGCGGTCCGCGCGGCGGACTGATTCTGTCCAGTGAGGAGTTTGCGAAGGAGCACAAGCTTAACAAGGCCGTTTTTCCAGGTATCCAGGGAGGCCCTCTGGAGCATGTGATTGCAGCCAAGGCTGTCTGCTTCAAAGAGGCGCTTCAGCCGGAATTTAAAGTTTATTGCAGCCAGGTGGTGAAGAATGCAAAAGCCCTTGCAGACGGACTGACAAAAAGAGGAATCCGCCTTGTTTCCGGGGGAACGGATAACCACCTGATGCTTGTGGATTTGACAAATACAGGGAAGACAGGAAAGGAAGTGGAGACTGCGCTGGATGCAGTCGGAATTACTGCCAACAAGAACACCATCCCGAATGATCCGCAGTCCCCGTTTATCACATCCGGACTTCGCCTCGGAACGCCTGCAGCGACAACAAGGGGGCTGAAGGAGGCGGACTTTGATGTTGTAGCAGATGTGATCGCAAAGACAATTCTGGAAGGAGATGCACAGTCGGAAGCATGCAGGAAACTTGTGGAAACGCTGACAGCCCGGTATCCGCTGAGCTGAGTAAAGCCGGGGATTTCATATAACAATCCCGGTTGAGGAGTAAGACAGTTGTACATGAAAATACTTGACGCAATTTGGGACGGAACACTGGACACGCTGAAACTGATTCCGTTCTTGTTTATCACCTACCTGGTAATGGAGTGGGTCGAACATCGGACATCGGATCATACAAAAATAGCAATCAGAAAGGCCGGGCGTCTGGGACCGCTTGTGGGAGGCGTTCTGGGAGTGATTCCCCAGTGCGGTTTCTCCGCAGCCGCAGCCAGTCTGTATGCGGGCAAAGTCATAACCGCGGGAACCCTGATTGCAGTGTTTCTGTCAACATCGGATGAGATGCTTCCGATCCTGCTGTCTGAACGAGCCGGAATAGGTTTTATCACAAAGGTTCTGATTGTGAAAGCACTCTATGGAGTGATCGCAGGATTTTTGGTGGATTTTCTGTTCAGAAAACTGAATGAGAGAAGAATCGGGGTTGGCATTCACGGAATCTGTACACAGGAACATTGTCACTGTGAGAAGGGAATCGTCAGATCAGCGCTCAAGCATACTGTAAGCATCACATTCTTCATTCTGCTGATTTCCATTGCGCTGAATATTCTTCTTACAATCGTAGGAACAGAGAATTTGTCGAACCTGGTTCTGAACCAGCCTGTAATCGGAGAAGTGCTTGCCGGTCTGATTGGTCTGATACCGAACTGCGCGGCATCAATTGCTCTCACGCAGCTGTATCTGGAGGGAATCATGAGTGCCGGAGCGATGGTCTCAGGGCTGATGGTCGGAGCGGGCGTCGGACTGCTTGTGCTGTTCCGGACAAACCGTCATACCAGGCAGAATATCCAGCTGACGATCCTTCTCTATATTCTGGGGGTTGCCGGAGGCCTGATTGTGCAGGGGCTCCGGATATTCTGAATGTGGATGATTGCAGGGAGAACAGACGGAACCGGGAATTCAGGGTTTGATTCGGGAAAGAATATTCCGGAAATGAACATTCCGGCAGAAAACATTCAGGCAGATATGTCTGGTAGAAGGGACCGCCTCGTGCGCGTCCAGGAGGACAGATAACTGATGGATTACATGGTGCGGGCGGTTGCAGCGGATGAGTCAATCCGAGCATTTGCCGCAACGACAAAAGAGACAGCGGAATACGCACGGCAGGCGCACAGGATGACGCCTGTCTGTACGGCAGCGCTTGGACGGCTGCTCACCGGAGCGGTCATGATGGGCAGTATGATGAAGGAAGACAAGGGTGTTCTGACAATTCAGGTAAAGGGAGACGGGCCGATCGGCGCACTCACAGCGACGGCCGATTCGAAGGGTCATGTGAAAGGATATGCGAACCACCCGGGAATCGATCTTCCGCTGAAGGACAACGGTCATCTGGATGTTGCCGGAGCCGTTGGGGCAGGGACGCTGACTGTCATCCGGGACCTGGGATTGAGAGAGCCGTATGTCGGAACCATCCAGATGCCAAGCGGTGAAATTGCGGAAGACCTGACCTATTATTTTGCAGAATCAGAGCAGGTACCGAGCTCTGTCGGGCTTGGAGTTCTGGTTGATACGGACCTTAGTGTCAGGCAGTCTGGCGGTTTTATCATACAGGTGATGCCCCAGGCGGACGGACAAGTCATAGATCAGCTTGAGACAGCACTCAGGTCAATGCCATCGGTCACATCCATGCTCTCCGATGGCCTTACACCGGAGATGATTCTCAGCCAGGTGCTGGGAGAGCTTCATGTAAAGATCGAAGAGAAGATGCCAGTATCATTCTCATGTGATTGTTCGAAGGACCGTGTCAGGCATGTCCTGTCGACGCTGCAGCTGAGTGATCTTGAGAGTCTGGCTGCAGATGACAAGCCGATCGACATTGCATGCAATTTCTGTGGGAAAACCTATCGGTTTGACGCCGATGAACTCAGGAAAATTGTAGAAAGACGAAAGGGCTGACAAGCCCCTGACTGATGAGCCGGTATCTGGATGATGAGGAAACCGGAAGAGGGGATCATTCATGTGGGATGGATTTATCAAGACAGCTGCTGTTACACCAAAGATCCGCGTTGCGGATGTTTCCTATAATGCGGAAGAGGTCATACGGCTTTCCAGAGAGGCAGCTGAAGAAGGGGCGAAGATTATCGTTTTTCCAGAACTGGTTCTGACTGCCTACACATGTGGGGATCTGTTTCTGCAGGCACCATTGATCCGGAAAGCTGGCAGGGCACTTCTTGATGTTGCACACAGGACAGCAGACCTGGAGTCTTTGATTTTTGTCGGGCTGCCCATCGAGATTTGCGGAAAGCTGTATAATACTGCAGCTGTTCTTCAGAGAGGAAAGATTCTGGGATTTGTTCCGAAGCGGTCGCTCCCCAACTACAATGAATACTACGAGGCCAGATGGTTTCACCCTGGCATTGAGACTGTCACGGAAATATCATTTTTCGGGCAGACAGTCCCATTCGGAATGAACCTGCTGTTTCGGTGTATTCCGGAGGATGAAGAATCACAGGACGCGGAAGCAGAGACACCCGGAGGCCTTGCGGATCTGGTGGTCGGCGCAGAACTCTGTGAGGATTTGTGGACGCCTGATCCGCCATGCACCAGAGCTGCGATGGCAGGTGCAAACCTGATTGTGAATTTATCAGCATCGGTTGAGGTGACAGGTAAGAACGTTTACAGAGAACAGCTGGTTTCGATGACCTCCGCCAGGCTGATCACAGGTTATATCTATGCCAGCGCGGGAGAGGGAGAATCCTCACAGGATCTCGTTTTTGGCGGGCAGAGGATGATCTGTGAAAATGGAACAATGCTTGCAAACTCCGGCAGGTTTACGTGCGGGATTACATATGCAGAACTTGATATTGACAGGCTTCTGGCAGAGCGCAGGAGGATGACGACATACCCTTCGGAGCCATCTGCGGCATACAGGATCGTTCCGTTTACTCTGAGGATGGAAAAGACAGTTCTGACAAGAACATATGACAGGAGGCCATTTGTTCCGGACGTGCAGGCTGACAGGGAACGCAGATGTGAGGAGATTCTGACGATCCAGGCATTGGGACTGAAGAAAAGGATAGAACATGTGCACAGCAGGGCGGCTGTGATCGGAATATCAGGAGGACTTGATTCGACACTGGCTCTGCTCGTAACTGCACGTGCTTTCGACCTGCTTTCGATGGATCACAGCGGGATTATTGCTGTCACGATGCCGGCATTCGGAACGACTGACAGGACTTATCACAATGCTGTTGAGATGTCGAAGATCCTTGGCTGTACATTGAAAGAGATCAATATTAAAGAAGCAGTCCAGATTCATTTTCGGGATATCGGACATGATCCGTCAGTGACGGATGTAACATACGAAAACGGGCAGGCAAGAGAGCGGACACAGATTCTGATGGACCTTGCCAATCAGTATGGCGGGATGGTGATCGGAACAGGGGATATGTCTGAGCTGGCTTTGGGATGGGCAACCTATAATGGCGATCATATGTCCATGTACGCTGTCAACTGTTCGGTTCCGAAGACGCTGGTCAGACATCTTGTACATTATGTTGCAGATACCTGCGGAGATAACCGGCTGAGAGAAACACTTCTGGATGTGCTTGACACGCCTGTGAGCCCTGAGCTGCTTCCGCCTAAAGATGGTGTGATCGCGCAAATCACAGAGGATCTGGTGGGGCCATATGAGCTGCATGACTTTTTCCTGTACTATGTCCTGCGGTTTGGATTTGATCCGCTGAAAATCTACAGACTGGCGAAGCTTGCGTTCAGAGGAATCTATGAGGATGATGTAATTCTGAAGTGGGAGAAGACATTCTACTGGAGATTTTTCTCGCAGCAGTACAAGCGGTCCTGCATTCCGGACGGGCCGAAGGTCGGGTCCGTTGCACTGTCTCCGAGAGGGGATCTGCGGATGCCGTCGGATGCAGTGGTTTCAGTCTGGAGGGAAAAGCTGGATCTTCTCTGAGAAAAACAGAAGAACGGCAGCAATGGAGGATGAGGGAGGTAGGACATGACGGTCAGAACGGATATCGAGATTGCTCAGGCTGCTGAAATCAGGCCGATCAGGGAGATTGCAGAGAAACTTGGCATAGATGAAAAATATCTGGATTTATATGGAGCGTATAAGGCGAAGATCGACAACCGGCTTCTGAAAGATCAGAAAGACAAGCCGGATGGAAAGCTGATCCTCGTGACAGCCATCACACCGACACCGGCTGGTGAGGGGAAAACGACGACCTCTGTTGGCCTGGCAGATGGGCTTTCCGTGATCGGAAAGAAGGCCTGTGCAGTTCTCAGGGAACCATCGCTGGGACCGGTATTTGGGCTCAAGGGCGGTGCAGCAGGCGGCGGATACGCGCAGGTTGTTCCGATGGAGGATATCAACCTTCATTTCACGGGAGATTTCCATGCGATCGGCGCAGCAAACAATCTGCTCGCGGCCATGATTGATAACTCAATCTATCATGGCAATCCGCTGAACATAGATCCGAGAAAGATTACCTGGAAAAGATGTGTGGACATGAACGACCGTCAGCTGCGGTTTATTGTTGACGGATTGGGCGGAAAAGCCAATGGAGTGCCCAGAGAGGATGGATACGATATCACGGTTGCATCGGAGGTGATGGCGGTCCTGTGTCTTTCCTCTGATCTTTCGGACCTGAAAAAAAGACTTTCAAAACTGATTATCGGATATACCTATGGGAAGCTTTCGGAACAGAAACCTGTGACGGCGGGCGATCTGCATGCGGAAGGCGCGATGGCGGCGCTTTTAAAGGACGCAATCCGCCCCAATCTGGTTCAGACACTGGAACATACACCTGTGATTATCCATGGCGGCCCGTTTGCAAACATTGCACATGGCTGTAATTCTGTGATCGCGACAAAGATGGGCATGAAACTGGCGGATTACACCGTTACGGAAGCTGGCTTTGGCGCAGACCTGGGAGCTGAGAAGTTCCTGGACATCAAGTGCAGAAAAGCCGGGATACATCCTGATGCCGTAGTCGTGGTGGCGACGATACGTGCGCTCAAGATGCATGGAGGAAAGGCAAAGGACCAGCTTGGCGAGGAAGATCTCCAGGCACTGAAGGAAGGGCTTCCGAATCTGCTCCGGCATGTCAGCAATATCCGGGATGTCTTTGGGCTGCCCTGCGTGGTCGCGCTGAATGCATTTCCAACAGATACACAAAAAGAGTGGGAGCTGGTTGAAACAGAATGCAGAAAGCGTGGCGTGAATGTCGTTCTGTCTGAGGCGTGGGCCAAGGGCGGGAAAGGCAGTAAGGGGCTTGCGGAGGAAGTCGTCAGACTGTGTGAAGAGCCGAATCATTTCCGGTATGCCTATGCGCTTGAAGGAACGATTGCAGAGCGGATTGATCAGATTGTCCGGACGGTTTACAGAGGAGACGGCGCTTTGCTGAGTGATGCTGCGGTAAAGGAGGCAGTACAGATTGAGAGGATGGGCTTTGGAAATCTTCCCGTCTGTATGGCAAAGACACAGTATTCATTCTCAGATGACCCGAAGAAACTTGGGGCTCCTGAGCATTTCCGTGTAACAGTCCGCAGCCTCAGGGTGAATGCCGGTGCAGGTTTTATCGTGGCGCTGACCGGCGACATTATGACGATGCCTGGTCTGCCGACACATCCGGCAGCAGAGAATATTGATGTTGATGAAAACGGAAAGATCACTGGACTGTTCTGAGGTAGTGCGATGAGACTTCGTCCCTGTATCGATATCCATAATGGAAAAGTAAAACAGATTGTCGGTGGCTCGCTCAGAGACGACGGAAACTGCGCCATCGAGAATTTCGTGGCGGAGAAATCAGCGGCGGATTTTGCGCGTTTTTATCACAAGGACCATCTGAAGGGCGGCCATATCATCCTTCTGAATCCAGCCGGGTCGCCATATTATGAGACGAGCAGAAATGCGGCACTCGAGGCGCTTCATGCAGAACCGGGAGACTTCAGTCTTGGAGGAGGGGTGACTCCGGAGAATGCGTGGGACTATCTGAATGCGGGAGCGTCCCACGTCATTGTGACTTCATACGTTTTTTCGGAAGGGCGGTTTAACCGTCAGCATCTTGAACAGATGGTTTCAGCGGTAGGGAAAAAACATCTGATTCTGGACTTGTCATGCAGACGAAAGGATGATGGGTTTTATATTGTTACAGATCGGTGGCAGAAGTGGTCAGATGTGAAGCTGAGTGTTCATGTTCTGAGAAAACTGTCCGAATTCTGCGATGAATTTCTCATCCATGGAGTGGATGCGGAGGGAAGGCAGAGTGGGCCGCAGCTGGAACTAGTCGATTTGATTGCAGCGGCGTTCACAGGGGAGAAGCAATGGCTTTTTCCGGTTACATATGCAGGCGGGATCGGAAGTTTTCAGGATCTTGAAGCAGTCCGGAATCATGGGAAAGGCATGGTCGATGTGACGATCGGAAGTGCGCTGGACTTATTCGGGGGCAGAATGGCGTATCGGAGCATTCTTGAGATGTGCGGAAGGGAAACGAAATAACCGACGCTGTAATTTCAGCGGCCGGAGGGCCTTTTGCGAGCAGAGATTTTTCTAGACAACATTAGACGAGCAATGAATATGACAGGAAATCCAGAAGAACTGAAGGTCAACAGACAGGAAATTTACAGATATCTTGGGATTCGGAACGGAGAACCGGATCAGGCAACACAGGCATTGGTGGAGAGTGTTCTCAAGGAGCTGGCAGATAACGTACAGCTGAGAGAATTTCATCAGATGTTTCCACTGCATGTTCCGCAGGACGAGCTTCATACGATTGACATGACTTGTTTCCGGACACACAGCCGCAGCCTGGAAAAAAACCTGAGAGGATGCAGCGATATCATTGTGATGGCCGCTACGATAGGGACGAAGGTCGATCTGCTGCTGCACAGGTACAGTCTGACAAATGCAAGCCGGGGGGTTGTGATGCAGGCAGCATCGGCGGCCATGATCGAAGCGTGGTGCAATCTGGCAAACGATGCCATCAGGACAGAGGCGGCAGGCCGAGGGCTGTATCTCAGACCGCGGTTTTCGCCGGGCTATGGAGATTTCCCGCTTGACAATCAGCGGGATATTTTTCAAGCTCTTCAGGTTGAAAAGAGGGTCGGAATCGCACTGACTGAGTCTCTGCTGATGATTCCAAGCAAGTCTGTAACAGCTGTGATTGGGGCGGGAAGAGAGCATTTGCCTTGCGTCAGAGAAGGATGTGAGGTGTGCGGCAAGGTGGACTGTCTCTATCGCAGAAATTCATCAGCCGGATAAGCACACGGGAGAACGATGAGATCATTTTCAACAGGGGGCTGTCAGCCAGACCCGGGAACAGGAGAACACATGGATATACGTAGAACGATGAAGGAAAGAATCATCCTGTTTGATGGGGCGATGGGCACGATGCTCCAGAAGGCAGGAATCGGGCTGGGAGAACTTCCGGAGTCGTGGAACCTGCTGCATCCGGATACAGTCATCCAGATTCATAAGGATTATCTGGATGCCGGAGCGGACATGATCAGTACCAACACATTTGGAGCGAACCGGCTGAAGATCCGGGGAGATGAATTTACGCTCAGTCAGGTTGTCAAGGGTGCCTTCGACTGCGCACACAAGGCAGTGCGGCAGGCTGGACACGGACTGGTTGCACTCGATCTGGGACCGACCGGAAGACTTCTGAAACCGATGGGAGATCTCGACTTCGAGGAAGCTGTCTCAGTTTATGCAGAGGTGGTAGAGCTTGGTGTCCAATATGGCGCGGATGCAATCCTGATTGAGACAATGAGCGATATGCATGAGCTCAAGGCAGCTGTTCTGGCTGCCAAGGAACACTCATCCCTGCCTGTGTTTGCAACCTGTGTTTTTGATGAATCCGGGAAGATGCTGACAGGCGGAACTCCGAAAGCGGTTGTTGCAATGCTGGAAGGGCTGCATGTAGATGCACTTGGAACGAACTGTTCGCTTGGCCCGAGACAGATGTTGAAGACTGCCAGGGAACTGCTTCGATATGCATCTGTTCCTGTTATCTGTACACCGAATGCCGGACTGCCGAGATCAGAGAACGGGGAAACGGTCTATGACGTCGGGCCAGAGGAATTTGCGGAGGATATCTCTGACCTTCTTGATGCAGGGGTATCTGCGGTCGGAGGATGCTGCGGTACGACACCGGGTCATATACGGGCCGTGAAAAAAGTGACTGAGGGACGAAAAGCTCCGGTCATCGTTCAGAAACAGGAGACAATCGTTACCTCGTACGCAGTTGCACAGACAATCGGGAAAAGGCCGGTCATCGTCGGAGAAAGGATCAATCCGACCGGTAAAAAGAAGATGGCACAGGCTCTCCGGGATCAGAACTATAGTTATATCCTTGACATGGCACTTGAACAGCAGGGGAAGGGTGCCCATATTCTGGATGTCAATGTCGGGGTACCGGGAACAGATGAGACAAGCGCACTCTGTGAAACAATCCGGCAGATTCAGAGCATTTCGGAGCTGCCGCTTCAGATCGACACATCCAGCATCCAGGCAATGGAAGCGGCGATGCGGGTCTACAACGGAAAGCCGATGGTGAATTCTGTTTCCGGGAAAAAGGAGAGTATGGATGCAGTCTTTCCGCTGGTTAAAAAATACGGAGGTGTTATTGTAGCCCTGGCACTTGATGAGAACGGTATTCCAGACACTTCAGAAGGACGTGTCAGAGTAGCAGGTAAAATTCTCGAGGAAGCGAAGAAATACGGAATTCCGGAAAAGGATATTATCATTGACTGCCTCTGCATGACGGTCAGTGCGGATCCCAGCGGCGCACTGGTGACGCTTGACACCTTGAAGAGGGTTCATGAGGAGCTGAAAGCGAAGACAATTCTTGGCGTTTCCAACATTTCATTCGGACTTCCGCAGCGGGCGTTCATTAACCAGACCTTCTTTACAATGGCGCTTCAGAATGGACTGAATGCTGCGATTATCAATCCGTGCTCAGAGGGAATGAAGGCAGCCTTTGATGCATATATGGTGCTGACTGCAGAGGATGAGAACTGCGGTGCATATATCAGCTCCTATGCTGATTTCAAGCCAGCGCTTCCGAAGGGAGCTGTGTGGGAGGAAGACCTCAGAAAAATCCTGAAAGAAGGGAGCACTTCTGATTTTGACTTTGACACCGCAAAGGCTGGGAAAAAGATAGAGAAGAATCAGAGATCTTTAAGCGGCAATGCAGAGTTGACAGAGAATCCGGATGCAGCCCGGCTGATTCAGTGCATCAGGAAGGGACTTCGGGAGGAAGCTCAGAAGTCTGCGGAAGCTCTGCTGCAATCCCGGGAGGCTCTGGAGATCATCAATCAGTGCATGATTCCGGCATTGAATGAGGTCGGAAAGGATTTTGAGCAGGGAAAAGTCTTTCTTCCGCAGCTTTTGATGAGCGCTGAGGCCGCAAGAGGAGTATTTGCGGTATTGAAAGAGAGGATGGAGGCCTCCGGGCAGGGAGGAAACAGGCGTGGGAGCGTGATCCTTGCGACTGTGAAGGGAGATATCCATGATATCGGAAAAAACATCGTAAAAGTGCTCCTGGAGAGCTACCGGTTTGATGTGATCGATCTGGGCAGGGATGTTCCGCCGGAGACGGTTGTGGAGACTGCAGTCAGGCGGAAGGTCAGACTTGTCGGCCTTTCTGCTCTGATGACGACAACCGTCGCGAACATGGAGGAGACCATCCGTCAGCTTCATGAGAAAGCGCCGGATGTGAAGATCATGGTCGGAGGTGCCGTGATGACAGAGCGCTATGCAGCTTCTATTCATGCGGATCGGTATTGCAAAGATGCGATGGCCTCCGTTCAATATGCGGAAGAAGTTCTGGGATAACGGGAATTGTGAAATATGCCAATCTTCAAATGGACGTGTTGTTCATACACGTTTGCTGTAGTATAATAATTGTAAGAAAATTCCCCAAAGGAGGCTGTGCTTATGAGATTTACAATCAGCGGAAAAAACATTGATGTGACAGAATCCATGAGAAGGTCGGTCACGGAAAAACTTGGGAAGCTGGAGCGCTACTTTACAGAGGACACGCAGGTAATCGTCACGATGAGTGTCGAGAAAGATCGCCAGAAGATTGAGGTGACCATCCCGATGCGGGGAACCGTCATCAGATCTGAACAAGTCTCGAATGATATGTATGTTTCGATTGACCTGGTTGAGGAAGTAATTGAACGGCAGCTTCGAAGATATAAGCAGAAGCTGATCGAGGGACACAGGGATGGAAGCTTCAGAAGAGAGTTTATTGAAAAGGAAACGGAACCGGTCGAGGAGATCCGGATTGCCCGTACAAAGAAGTTTGACATTAAACCGATGTATCCGGAGGATGCCTGTGTTCAGATGGAGCTGCTCGGGCACAGCTTCTACGTTTTCCGCAATGCGGAGACAGATGAGACCAATGTTGTCTACAAACGCAAGGGCGGGACATATGGTCTGATTGAACCGGAGGATTAACAGATCGCTGAGTGACAGATGAGATGACTGCCGACTCTGTTTCCCTTTTGACAGAAGGAACAGAGCCGGCAGTTTCTGTCACACTCTGTTCACATGTCATATCATTTTCTGTCAAATATTGTCACTTCTGCCTCCCATATGTTAGAATAAAACAGATTAGGTTCATTGAATATGTAAACGAAAGCAGCCGGGGAGCAATTGCGGGGCCGGCGGTCAAAGGAGCAGAAAAATATATGGGATTCGCAGATAAGATTTTCGGTACACATTCTGACCGGGAATTAAAAAGGATCATGCCGCTTGTAAACAAGGTCGAATCGCTTCGGCCGGCGATGCAGGCTCTGTCAGATGCTGAGTTGAAGGCCAAGACAGATGAGTACAGAAAACGTTATCAGGATGGGGAAACGCTTGATCAGCTTCTGCCTGAGGCATTTGCAACTGTCAGGGAAGCTGCAAAAAGAGTGATTGGCCTTGAGCCATACCGCGTACAGATCATCGGCGGAATCATTCTCCATCAGGGGCGGATAGCGGAGATGAAGACAGGTGAAGGAAAGACCCTCGTCTCCACACTTCCAGCTTATTTGAATTCTCTGACTGGTCAGGGCGTTCATATCGTGACGGTGAACGATTATCTGGCAAAGCGTGACCATGACTGGATGGCGCCGGTCCATGAGTTCCTTGGGGTGTCCTGTGGCGTCATCCAGAATTCGATGGAGTCACAGGAGAGACGTGCAGAGTATGCGAAGGACATCACATACGTAACGAACAACGAGGATGGATTTGACTATCTTCGTGACAACATGGTTATTTATAAGGACAGGCTGGTCCAGAGAGAGCTGAACTATGCCATCATTGACGAGGTTGACTCTGTCCTTATTGATGAAGCCAGGACGCCTTTGATTATCTCCGGCCAGAGCGGAAAGTCGACAAAGCTGTACGAGGTCTGTGATGTGCTGGCCGGTCAGCTTCAGAGGGGGGAGGCAAGCGGCGAGGTCACAAAGATGACCGCAATTATGGGCGAGGAGATCACTGAAACGGGTGATTTCATCGTGAATGAGAAGGATAAGATCGTCACACTGACGCAGCAGGGAATCGAGAAGTGTGAGAAGTTCTTCCATATCAACAACCTGTCTGACCCGGAAAATATTGAGATTCAGAACAACATCATTCTTGCGCTGCGTGCGCATAATCTGATGTTCCGTGATCGTGATTATATTGTGAAGGATGACGAAGTCCTGATTGTCGATGAGTTCACAGGACGTGTACTTCCGGGAAGACGTTATTCTGACGGCCTTCACCAGGCAATTGAGGCGAAGGAGCACGTCAAGATCAAGAGAGAGTCGAAAACACTTGCCACCATCACGTTCCAGAACTTCTTCAACAAATACGCGAAGAAAGCCGGTATGACCGGTACGGCGCTCACAGAGGAAGAGGAGTTCAGAGACATCTATGGAATGGATGTCATTGTCATTCCGACAAATAAGCCGGTCATTCGAAAAGACCTGGACGATGCCGTCTATATGACAAAAAAGGAAAAGTACAAGGCGGTGGTTGAGCGGATCAAGACAGCCCATGAGAAGCATCAGCCTGTCCTGGTCGGCACGATCACGATTGAGGTTTCCGAGCTTCTCTCTGACATGCTGCGCAGGGAGGGGATCCCGCATAACGTGCTGAATGCGAAGTTCCATGAACAGGAGGCAGCCATCATCAAGGATGCCGGTATTCATGATGCGGTCACCATTGCAACCAACATGGCAGGCCGTGGTACCGATATCAAGCTGGATGAGGAGGCAAAGAATGCCGGCGGTCTGCTTGTAATCGGCACAGAGCGGCATGAGTCCCGACGGATCGATAACCAGCTGCGTGGCCGTTCCGGCCGTCAGGGCGACCCTGGTGAGTCCCAGTTCTACATTTCACTGGAGGATGACCTGATGCGGCTGTTTGGCTCTGATAAGATGATGAGCACATTCAGGGCACTTGGCGTCCATGAGGGTGAACAGATTCAGCATAAGATGCTGTCCAATGCCATTGAAAAGGCGCAGAAGAAGATTGAGTCGAATAACTTTGCAATCAGAAAGAACCTGCTGGAGTATGACCAGGTCAACAATGAGCAGCGGGAAATTATCTATGCTGAACGCCGCAAGGTTCTGGACGGCGATAACATGAAGGCTTCGATTATGAAAATGATCGAGGATTGTGTCAATGAAGGTGTGGATCGTGTTGTCAGCGATGAGAAGAGCTCTGGTGACGACAAGCCGGATCTGGAGGAGCTCAATAACCTGATATGTCCTGTCATTCCGCTTCCGCCGATTACGGAAGAAACAATAAAGGGGCAGTCCGCACGTGAGATTAAGGAAAAGCTGATCAAGGAAGCGGATGACCTTTATGAGGCGAAGGAGAAAGAGCTGACAGATGCTGGCGCTGATATTCGTGAAATCGAGCGTGTCGTTCTGCTGAAGTCGGTGGATACGCACTGGATGAATCATATTGATGACATGGATCAGCTGCGCCAGTCGATCGGACTTGCAGCATACGGGCAGAAGGATCCGCTTGTCCAGTACAAGATGATCGGATACGATATGTTCAATGAGATGACAACCTCCATCCAGAATGATACGCTGAAGATGATGTTCCATGTTCAGGTACAGCAGAAGGTGGAACGAGAGGAGGTCGCCAAGGTAACCGGTACGAATCGGGATGATTCCGCACAGAAGCAGCCGGTGAAACGCAAGGCTAAAAAGATTTATCCGAATGACCCGTGCCCGTGCGGGAGCGGCCTGAAATACAAGCAGTGCCACGGAAGAAAGCCGGTCTGACGCGGAAGGACTGGACCAGTATCTGAAGCCAGAAGGCAGAAACAGCCCTGGCTGGATCGCTATGTGTATAGGAAAGAGAGATTGACAAGTGGTCGAATTAGACGATCTGAAGACGAAACTGAAAACATATGAGCAGCCGCTCGCGGAGATGAAAAGTTCGCTCGATCTTGAAAACAAGGAAAAACGAATCGAGGAACTTCACATGACGATGTCTGAACCGGATTTCTGGACGAATACAGAGAAGGCGACCAGAACCCAGAAGGAGCTCGGTGCGCTTCAAAATGACATCGCGGATTACAAGAAGCTCAGTGGGCAGTATGAGGAGCTGATGCTGCTGATTGACATGGCCAATGAGGATGAGGATGCATCTGTCATTGATGATGTAAGAGAAAGCGAGCAGGAATTCGAAGAGAATTTCGATTCTGTCCGAATCCGCACGCTGCTCTCCGGCCAGTATGACAACAGCAACGCGATTGTTACCCTGCATTCCGGAGCCGGCGGGACAGAAGCCTGTGATTGGTGCAGTATGCTCTTCAGAATGTACTCACGCTGGATTGAGCGGCATGGGTTTTCGATGGAAGTGCTTGATTCGCTGGAAGGTGACGAGGCAGGGCTGAAGTCGGTTACCTTCCAGGTGAATGGTGAGAATGCCTATGGACTTTTGAAGTCGGAGATGGGCATCCACCGCCTGGTTCGGATCTCACCGTTTAATGCAGCAGGAAAACGCCAGACGTCCTTTGTATCCTGTGATGTCATGCCGGATATCGAGGAAGATGTAGATATTGAGATTCGCCCGGAGGATATCAGAATCGATACATACCGTTCAAGCGGAGCCGGAGGACAGCATATCAACAAGACGTCGTCTGCGATTCGAATTACGCATTATCCGACCGGCATTGTTGTCACCTGCCAGAATGAGCGCTCCCAGTTCCAGAATAAAGCGAAGGCAATGCAGATTCTGAAATCGAGACTTTACATGCTGAAGCTGGAGGAGAATGAGGAGAAGGCAGCAGATATCCGCGGAGAGGTCAAGGATATTGCATGGGGATCCCAGATTCGCTCTTATGTCTTCCAGCCATACACAATGGTGAAGGACCTGAGAACAGGCTATGAGACCGGGAATGTGCAGGGTGTAATGGATGGCGATCTGGATCCATTTATCAATGCGTACCTGAAGTGGGACAGCCTGGGCAGACCGGATCGGAAGGCTCAGGCAGCGGACTGAGCCTGCAGGCAGGATGACAGAATTTGAAAAGACAGCAGAAATACAGCAGAATCACGATAAATAGGAAGTCAGACCTTTGGCTTTCGGGGGAGTTCATCTGAAAAGAGAATAGCCGACCGGAGCTGAAGGTCTTTTTTACAGGCGGCAGTCTGCAGCCAGAAAAGGAGAAACTATGGGAATTATTCGTGCGGCAGTTGGTTCTGTGTCAGGAGCGCTGAGAGACCAGTGGAAGGACGCGGTAGAACCCGTTGATATGGGGGCTCAGACGCTTTTTACAAGAGGCCAGCAGAAAAAGGGACAATCTTATGCGAAGGGCGGAGAGGTGATCTCCAATGGCTCTGTCATCCATGTCTACGACAACCAGTTTATGCTTCTGACAGACGGAGGGAAGATCATCGACTATTCTGCAGAGCCTGGGTATTTTGTGGTGGATAATTCCTCACAGCCGTCTCTGTTTCAGGGAGAGATCAAGAAGAGTCTGAAGGATGTATGGGAACGTTTCAAGTTTGGCGGGACAACACCGCAGAACCAGAGAGTTTATTATATCAACCTGCAGGAGATCAAGGGGATTCGCTTTGGAACCAGGAATGCGATCAATTATTTCGACAGTTTCTATAATTCAGAATTGTTCCTGAGAGCGTTTGGCAGTTACTCGATCCGGATCACCAATCCGCTTCTGTTCTATGCAAACTGTGTGCCGAGGAATGCATCCCACGTTGAAGTGGAGGATATCAACGAGCAGTTCCTGAACGAGTTCCTTGAAGCACTCCAGACGGCAATCAATAAGATGAGCGCCGATGGAGTCCGGATCTCCTATGTGGCCGGCAAGGGGACGGAGCTTTCCAGGTACATGGCGGATGCTCTCGACGAGAGTTGGACAAAGATAAGAGGAATTGAGATTGTATCGGTAGGGATTGGAAGTATCTCCTACGATGAACAGTCGCAGAAGCTGATCAATATGCGCAATCAGGGCGCCATGATGCAGGATCCGACCATCCGGGAAGGCTTTGTGCAGAGTTCGATTGCGCAGGGGCTGCAGTCTGCAGGATCGAACCCGGCAGGCGCAGGGGCAGCCTATATGGGAATGGGATTTGGCATGCAGTCGGCAGGTGCTTTTTCTCAGTCTGCAAGCCAGATGAATCTGATGCAGATGCAGATGAACCAGGCAGGCGGACAGAATCCGTACGGACAGCAGAATCCATATCAGCAGCCGGGGCAGTATGCACAGAACACACAGGGCAGCCAGCAGGCATCGGGAGCTCCGGCAGGAGCTCGTGCCAAGCAGCCAGGAGAATGGTTCTGCCCAAACTGCGGGCATCTGAATGCCGGAAAGTTCTGCACGGAGTGCGGAACGAGAAAACCGGAGTAACTGAAAGGATGAGGCGGCCGGGATGAACCGGAAGAAGGAGTGCTTGTATGGCAACGATTACATATAAGTGTCCCAATTGCGGCGGCGGACTGAGGTTTGATCCGAAGCTGCAGAAGTTCAAGTGCGATTTCTGTCTGTCAGAGTTTACCCAGGAGGAATTGGAAAAGCTGACACCGCAGCAGGCAGGAGATCAAACAGTTTCAGAAGAGGAAGCCGCATATCTCGGACAGAAGGAGAAAGAGCCATCCACTGAGGGAAAGAATGAGGGCCAGACGGGGGCGGTTTTGTATACCTGCCCGAGCTGCGGTGCGACCGTGATCACGGATGAGACAACCGCTGCGACCTTCTGCTATTATTGCCACAATCCGATCGTTCTGGAAGGGAAGCTGTCGGGGAAATATCTGCCGGACAGACTGATCCCATTCAAGTACGATAAAAAGAAAGCGGAAGAGATTTTTCTGGACTATGTCCATCATAAACGCTTCGTGCCGAAGGCTTTTTTCACAAAAGACCAGGTTGAGAAGCTGTCAGGCGTGTATTATCCGTTCTGGGTATATCATGCTTCCGTTGATGGACAGATGAGTGCAGCTGCAAACCAAATTCGGACATGGGTGACAGGCGACATGGAATACACAGAAACCAAGGTATTCCATGTGGAGAGAGGCGGACAGATTGACATTCAGAATCTGTCCAGAAATGCACTTCAGGAAAGTGATAAAAACCTGATCAATGCGGTCATGCCATTCCGGCTTGAAGAGGCAAAGCCATTTACCATTGGCTATCTGCAGGGATTTGTCGCACAGAAGCGGGACATCGAGTCGGAACAGATTGCAAAAGAGATGCAGGACAGGGCAAAACGATATGCAGAGCATGCTCTGGAGAGAACGATGGAGGAATATTCAGTTGTCACTGGAAAACAATCGTCCTTCAGCATAGAGTCGGAGCAATATGCATACATGCTTCTCCCGGTCTGGCTGCTGACATACAAGGCTCTGGACGGAGCAAAATATTACTTTGCCATGAATGGTCAGACAGGGGAAATTCATGGAAGGCTTCCGGTCGACATGGTGAAGCTGTCGGCTTTTGCCGGGGCACTCGGAGGGAGTCTGTTTGTGATTGTCCTGGCACTGTTATATTTTCTGATGTGAGGAGGAATGCCTATGAATATCAGAAAAAACAGAGAAGACAGCGTTTCCAGGCTGGTGACGGGATTTTTTCTGCTATTGGCTGCAGCAGTCCTGGGATTTTCGGTAGCATGCAGTCAGCGTGCATTCGGAGCAGAGTCAGAGAACAACACAGGACTGATTTATGCATCCGGCAGCAGGCTGGCCAGTGTGGAAGACCGCGCACAGCTGCTTACGGAAGAGGAAGAGGCAGAACTGCTGCAGCAGGCTGCTGAGCTCTCCCAGAAGACCGGATATGAATTTCGGCTTGTCACAACGAATCAGACAGAAGGAAAGACAACGCAGCAGTTTGCGGAGGCGTACTTTGAGTCCCTGACAGATGATGGCCCGGAAACAGCAAGCGGAGCCAGCTATGTCATTGACATGGATAACCGCCAGATCTACATTGCAACCTATGGCGGTCTGCAGTATTATCTGACAGATGCAAGAGTCGATACACTTCTGGATCATGCGTATGAGTATGTCAGCGAGGGAGAATACGACAAAACATTCAAGAGCATGCTGAAGGACACAGGCCGTTATTACAATAAGGGAATCCAGGACGGAACACGGATTATAAACCGGGATACAGGTGAGGTGACCGTTTACCACAAGCCGAAGACCGTTACCCCGGTCAAGATCCTGATATCCCTTCTGGCGGGGGCAGCCGGTTTTCTGGCGTTTTTTGCTTCTGTGAAAGGCGCTTATTCGATGAAAGGTGTTTCGGGGGATGGATTTTCGGAGAGAGACCAGGTCGGGCTTACATTGAAAAGGCGGGATGACAGGCTTGTAAACCAGTTTATAACATCAAGACGAATTCCCAGAAATGACAGCGGAGGAGGGTCATCCGGCGGCGGGACAACGTCAACGCACACAACATCAGGCGGCTATTCAGCAGGCGGAGGCGGAAGAAGTTTCTGAAGATGCAGAATGAGCAGAAAAAGTATTATGTCGTGACACAGAATGCGATTCCGGAGGTTTTATTGAAGGTTGTGGAGGTGAAAAGACTTCTGGAGGGAAAGAATCCACCTTCAGTGATTGAAGCAACCGATCAAGTCGGAATCTCAAGAAGTTCCTTTTACAAATATAAGGATGACATATTTGAATTTCATGAGAATGTAAGGGGAAAGACAATCACATTTCTTATCGAAATGCGGGATGAGCCGGGGCTTCTGAGCGATGTGCTGATGATTGTCGCCAGGTCACGTGCAAACATTCTGACAATTCATCAGTCTATCCCGGTATCGGGAATGGCCTCGACCTCGATCAGTGTTCAGGTGATGCCTGAGACCGGGGACGTAACGGAGATGATGGATCAAATCGATGCGATGGACGGGGTGAAGTCGTTGAGAATTCTCGGCGCAGAATAGTCAGACAGTTGACAGATTTCAGGAGGAGAAGTGACATGAATATTGTTTGCCTGGACCTTGAAGGAGTACTTGTACCGGAAATATGGATTGCATTTGCTCAGGCGAGTGGGATTCCCGAGCTGAAGCGCACGACTCGTGACGAACCAGATTATAATAAGCTGATGCAGTGGAGGCTGGGCATTCTCCGCGAACATGGATTGGGACTCAGACAGATCCAGGATACAATTGCAACGATTGAGCCGCTTCCGGGAGCCAGAGAATTTCTAGACAGACTTCGCACGCAGACACAGGTAATCATCATCAGTGATACATTCACTCAGTTCGCATCACCGTTGATGGAGAAACTTGGATGGCCGACACTGTTCTGCAACACGCTCGAGGTGGCTCCGGATGGAATGATTACAGGATTCCGGATGCGGATTCCGGATTCCAAGCTGAATACAGTCAGGGCGCTCCAGTCCATTGGCTTTGATACCATTGCGTCCGGAGATTCGTTTAATGATCTTGCAATGATCAAGGCAAGCAAGGCGGGATTTTTATTCCGCACGACCGATCAGATCCGAAAGGATTATCCGCAGCTGCCAGCCTTTGAAACGTATGATGAATTGCTGGAGGGCATCCAGAAGGCACTGGCAGAGTAACAGAATTGCCGCATGAAAGCCGCATGAAAAGAGACATCCTGCTCCTCAGGAGCGGGATGTCTCTTTTTTAACCGTTTTTTCCTGTTTTGCAGCTGCGGCTGGTATCGATGGAATAATCAGGTACCGTATGGGTCACGCTGCCCGGACAGCTCTACGTAAAAGAGTGCTTTTGTGACAGCTATGTATGGCTTGACACAGATATAGGCTGTACCAAGGGAAAGAATGGAAAGCACCCAGTAGCCAATGAAAGAAAGGTACAGCAGAAACAGCTGTATTCGATGACCATGCATCATCTTCCGGCTTTCGCGGAGGCACTGTAAAAAGCTGTAGTCCTGATGGTCGATGAATAAGAACAGTGCCTGATCATATAACAAATAGAATACGCCATAGAGCAATGCAGACAGAAGCAGGCAGAGGATGGCGACTCCAGCAAACTGAAGGTCTGACGAGATTGAAAAACCAAACATCGAAGTCTTTGTCCCCTGAAGGAGAAATGCAAAAATCAGGTAGACAAGAGGGAAGGCACACAAATACTGTATGACAGTCAGAGCCATGGAAAGAAGCAAAAGCCTTCCAGTGTGATAACGGAAGCCGAGAAACAAGTCCCTGATCCTTGCGTGACCTGTTCGTGCAATGTTCAGGGAAAGAAAGCAGTACCCGGTTTGCAGCAGGGTGGAGACAGCAAACAGGATGAATGAAATCAGCAGATTCAGAGAAGAACCAACAACGTTTCTTCTGGAGGAAAAGGAAGCAAGGTCTCCGAGGAAGAACAGTGCGATGTTCAGCACACTCAGGACAATGGAGGCGAATACCGCAAATGCGTAGTAATTGATCAGGATGGCGCGGCTGCGGGCCTTCAGACTGGAACTGGTCATATCACACGGCCTCCGTTCAGTGTAGCAGAGACTTCATTTGCGTTCTGCGAAGCTGTGCCGGACTGGGCAGTATCGGATGAAGCATTGCTCTGCTTGTCCTCCCTGTACTGGCCTGACAAAATTTCCTTCAGGAGAGCCTCTCCGCTCTTGGATGACTCGTCGGTTGAACCAGTCTCGGCATCCGGATCAGTGTAGTACTGATAGAGCTGTTCCACCTCGGCACGAAGCTGTGGATTATGCATATATGTATAGACGGCAGACACTGTCAGAACAGTTGTCAGTACGGCAGCCGCACTTGCACAGGCCAGAGCAACCTTGGCACGCGGAAGAAGAGGACCGTCGCCTCTTGAAATGAGTGCCAGGATGATTGATACGGATGCACATGGAAGCGATATAAAGAAAATCTGAAATGACGCAAAAGAGACAAGCGCCAGAACAAAGGATACTGTGACCATGACAGATCGGTTATCGGAATGATTCATAAAGGGTCACCTCCCAGTTTATTGAAATACGACAAGGGATTGTCTTGTGATTTATTTTCTATCTTAACACGCAGCTTTTTTATGAACAATCCGGATGGGTTTAATTCATGAAATCTTCACATCTCATCATGAAAGCACGGGCGAAATGCAGCGAAATGGCACCCGCCTCCTTGCTTGACAAAGGGTTTTATCGAAAGGATAATAGGAACACTGGACAGGATTTTAGTGCGTAGTGGCAAAAGCGCAGACAGACAAGCAGGCAGAGCAAAATGAAGGGACAGATATCAGAAAAGATGGCAGAGGTAGACCATGTCAGTCAGGTTACGAAGAATCGTTTTCTGAACTATTATGAGCTCAATACGACAGACCGGATTGGCAATCATAAGAAATATTATATGTGCTCTAGAAGAGAATCAGCAGAAAAACTGGATCTGATGACCGGAGCCGACAGACCTGATGGTGTTGTAATGTTCGCTTTATACGGAGAAGACAGAGACCGGGTGGTGCTGGTCCATCAGTACAGATACCCGCTGGGCACCTATATATATGAACTGCCGGCCGGCCTTGTCGAGGATGGAGAGCGGGTTGACGAGGCTGCCCTGCGCGAGATGCGGGAAGAGACAGGACTTGAGTTTCATCCTGTGCTGTCTGACTCCGGATATGAGCGGCCGTTCTACTCATCGGCAGGAATGACAGATGAAAGCTGCTGTATGGTTTTTGGAACAGCTGGTGGGACAATCAGTCAGAATGGGCTGGAGGATACGGAGCAGCTGGATGTGGTACTGGCAGACAGACAGGAGGCAGCACGGATTCTTCGGGAAGAGAATGTTGCGGCAAACTGCGCATTCATGCTGATGAACTTTATCAGTTCAGCAGACCCGCTTGCGTTCCTGTATCAGCGAGCCGGAGAGGGGCAGTTATGAAGACAGTGACAGAAGCATTTACCCCTGATGACACGTTCAGGCTTGGCTTTCAGATGGCGGAGAAAGCGGCTCCGGGCGATGTCATCGCGCTCCTGGGCGATCTCGGTGTTGGAAAAACCGTATTCACAAAAGGGTTTGCAGCCGGCCTTGGCATACAGGAAGACATCAGCAGTCCGACATTTACCATTCTGCAGCTTTATGAGGAGGGACGGCTGCCGCTGTATCATTTTGATGTATATCGGATCGGAGACCCGGAGGAAATGATGGAAGTTGGGTGGGACGATTACATCTATGGGAATGGTGTCTGCCTGATTGAGTGGGCGAATTTGATTGAAGACCTGATGGAGGAAATACCAGACGGGAAGCTGAAGCGCGTCACGATTGAGAAAAATCCGAAAAAAGGATTTGATTACAGAAAGATTACGGTAGAGGCATAAGAGAAATTAACATACATGAAGGATAAGAGATGAAAATACTTGCGATTGATTCATCTGGAATGCCTGCGTCAGCTGCCGTCGTGGAGGATGGGAAACTGATTGCAGCGTATACTGTAAATTATCAGAAAACGCATAGCCAGACTCTGCTTCCGATGATTGATGAGCTTTCCCGTGCAATTGAACTGGATAAAACAACCCTGGGAGCAGTAGCTGTCTCAGGTGGTCCGGGTTCCTTTACAGGACTTCGGATTGGATCAGCAACGGCAAAGGGGATTGCGCTTGCATTGAAGATCCCGATCATCAATGTACCAACATTAGAGGGACTTGCATCCAATTTCCATGGCTGCAGTGAACTGATCTGTCCGATGATGGATGCCAGAAGAACAGAAGTATTTGCTGGTGTTTACACGTATCAGGATGATTGCCTGTCCGTCAGCTCGGATAAAACGTCTCTTGATGTCCTGATGGATCAGCAACCGGTTTCAGTTGAGAAATTGTGCATCAAGCTGAACGAGATGGCAGAAAAGACCGGAAAGAGACTGATTCTTCTTGGGGATGGATGCGTGAAATACCGTGACATTCTGAATGAGAAGCTGACGGTACCGTACAAGATTGCTCCGCTGAATCTTCTTGAACAGAGAGCAGCGTCTGTTGCACTGAGGGCAGAAGAGCTGCTGGCAGCCGGACGGACAGAGACAGCGGAAGAACACAGACCGATTTACCTAAGAGTCTCTCAGGCGGAGAGAGTCAGAAGCAGCAGACTTGCGGAAAAGAGCCCGATCCGGATCAGGCCAGCGGAGGAAAAGGATCTTTCCAGGATTGCAGTGATGGAGAAGCTGTATTTTTCTCTGCCATGGAGTGAGAAGATGCTGCGGGAATCTCTGCATCAGGCGCAGTATACGATGTTGGTGGCCGAGAACTGTGCAGACGGCGAAATTGCGGGGTACGTGATATTACTGAATGCTGCCGGAGAAGGCAACATCATGAACATTGCAGTCTCAGATGCGCTGAGGAGACAGGGGATTGCTGGAAAACTGCTGACCGAGGTTATGCACCGCGGAAGAGAAGAGGGGATTTGCGACTATACCCTTGAAGTGCGCAAAAGCAACAAGGCTGCGGTGACGCTTTATGAAGGACTGGGATTCCGGACGGAGGGAGTTCGGAAAGACTATTATGAACAACCCAGGGAGGATGCATTGATTATGTGGAAGAGGAAGGAAAACTGATCCATGCTTGATGTCTGTCTGCTCGGCTGCGGCGGAATGATGCCGCTGCCGTACCGCCATCTGACAAGTCTGATGGTGCGATATAACGGAAGCAGTCTTCTCATTGACTGCGGGGAAGGAACCCAGGTCGCGCTGCGCAAGAAGGGATGGAGCTTCAAGCCGATCGATGTCATCTGTTTCACTCATTTCCATGGGGATCATATCGGCGGACTTCCCGGTCTCCTCTTGACGATGGGAAATGCAGAGAGGACGAAGCCGCTGACGCTGATCGGACCCAGAGGCCTGCCCCGGGTGGTGAATGCACTTAGAGTCATAGCGCCGGAACTGCCATTTGAAATTCAATATGTAGAAATACAGGGCGATGAACAGGAATTTACATTGAATGGATACCGGCTCAGGGCGTTCAAGGTCAACCACAGAGTGCCCTGTTACGGATATACAGTGGAGCTGGACAGAAGGGGGCGCTTTGACCAGGAACGCGCAAAGCGAGAGAATATCCCCCTGAAATACTGGAATCCTCTTCAAAAGGGAATGACGATTACAGCCGAGGATGGCAGGATTCTGACACCAGATATGGTACTGGGGCCGCCGAGAAAGGGGCTGAAGCTGACCTATACGACCGATACCCGGCCGACAGCTTCGATTGTCCGCAATGCGGAGAAAGCGGATCTGTTTATCTGTGAAGGGATGTATGGTGAAGAAGAGAAACTGGCGAATGCAAAGGATCACAAGCATATGATGATCCGGGAGGCAGCTTCTCTGGCTGAGGATGCGGGGGTAGGAGAACTATGGCTGACGCACTACAGCCCCTCGCTGACGCACCCGGAGCAGTACCTGGAAATGGCAGAGACGATTTTTCCACATACAAGATGCGGAAGTGATGGGCTGAGCTGCGAACTTGACTTTGAGGACTGAACGAAAGATGGAAGACACAAAAGAAATCAGAATACTGGGAATCGAAAGTTCCTGCGATGAAACGGCAGCCGCGGTTGTTGTCAATGGACGGGATGTGCGGTCCAATGTTATTTCCTCGCAGATCGATATCCATACACTCTATGGCGGTGTCGTACCGGAAATCGCTTCCAGAAAGCACATTGAGCGCGTCAGCCAGGTTGTGGAGAAAGCGCTCAAGGATGCCCAGATGACGCTCGATGATATCGATGCCGTCGGGGTGACCTATGGGCCGGGGCTTATCGGCCCGCTTCTGGTCGGCGTATCTGCGGCCAAGGCGATTGCGTGGGCAAAGGATCTGCCGCTTGTCGGGGTTCATCATATTGAAGGACATATCAGCGCAAATTACATTGAGAATAAGGAACTTGAACCACCATTCGGGTGTCTGATTGTTTCCGGAGGCCATACGCATCTCGTTCTGGTAAAAGATTACGGAGAATATGAGATTCTGGGGAAAACCTGCGATGATGCAGCCGGGGAGGCGTTTGACAAGGTAGCCCGTGCAATTGGCCTGGGGTATCCGGGAGGACCGAAGATCGACAAAGTGTCCAAAGAGGGAAATGCGGACGCAATTGTGTTTCCGCAGGGAAAAGTCAGAGGGTCGGAGTATGATTTTTCATTCAGCGGCTTGAAAAGTGCAGTGCTGAACTATTTGAACGAATGCCATATGAAGGGAGAGAATATTAGTGTGCCGGACGTAGCGGCATCCTTTCAGAAGGCGGTGGTGGATGTGCTGGTTTCTCATGCCATGAGAGCTGTTGAGGAGTTTCATTTTCAAAAATTTGCGATTGCCGGGGGCGTCGCGTCCAACAGTGCTCTGAGGCGCGCAATGGAACAGGCATGCCAGGAGAGGGGAGTAGCCTTCTATCGTCCATCTCCGATCTTGTGCACCGATAATGCAGCTATGATCGGTGCAGCAGCGTACTATGACTTCAAAAAGGGGATTCGTTCTGACTGGAGTCTGAATGCCATTCCAAATCTCAGACTTGGAGAAAGGTGATCATATATGCAGAAAAATGCAGCTATCATTCTGTCTGCGGGGGCCGGCAGAAGGATGCATCAGGTGATGCCGAAGCAGTACCTCGACCTTTGTGGAAAGCCTGTGATTGCCTGGACGATAGAAGCATTTCAGCAGAGCCCTGACATTGATGAAATCGTGCTTGTAACAGGGCCGGATCAGATCATGAAATGTCAGGAAGAGATTGTGAAGCGGTACGGGCTGACCAAGGTATCAAAGATTGTTCCGGGCGGGGCAGAGAGAGGAGATTCTGTATTATGCGGTCTTCGTGCACTGCGTGGCGACACGTCCTGTGTCCTGATCCATGATGGGGCAAGGCCGCTTGTCAGCCAGGCGGTGATTGCGCGTACGGCAGAAGCCGCTGCGTTATATAGGGCTGCGGCTGCCGCTGTTCCAGCCCGGGATACGGTCAAGATTGTGGATGAACAGGATATGGTGATCAGCACGCCTGATAGAAGAGAACTTCGATTGATGCAGACACCGCAGGCATTTTCTTACCCATTGATTCTGGCTGCCTATGAGAAAGTATCTGCAGACGGTGTAACCGTGACGGATGATGCCATGGCAGCAGAATACGCAGGGGCAAGTGTGAAAATTGTAGAGGGAGATGTCCGTAATATTAAAATTACAGTCCCTGAGGATCTTTTGCTGGCGGAGCTTCTGATCAGAGATCGGAAACGTCCATAAAACACGTTCATAAAATATCTAAAAATAAAAAAAGAGTGTTGACATTCTAACAGGAGGATGATATATTAATCGAGCGCTGTAAAAAAGAACAGCATGAAACGGTTTTGGAGAGGTATCGAAGTGGCTATAACGAGGCGGTCTTGAAAACCGTTTGTCCGCAAGGGCGCATGGGTTCGAATCCCATCCTCTCCGTTTGATCGGAGATGAGATTCGATCATAATAAACAATATATGACGAAAGCAAAATCGTCAGATCGTAGGGCAACAAGTATTTCTGGAGAAGTACCCAAGCTGGCCGAAGGGACACCCCTGGAAAGGGTGCAGGTCGTTAAAAGCGGCGCGAGGGTTCAAATCCCTCCTTCTCCGCTGCATCGGAAACATGTCGATGCTGTGAGTACCTTGATAACTGAACAGTGAAACAACCTTGAAAGTTCTGAAAAGTTTTATTTAAGGAACTGACCTTTAAACAGTAAAAGGGATAAGAGATGTCAGTAACATCT